>JAFGDW010000131.1 GCA_016931935.1 Candidatus Zhuqueibacterota bacterium
GAAAATGTTAAAACATATTTTAGACAGGATTTCACGGATTCACAGGATTTGTATAATCTCTTCCTCTAAGAAATCCTGTTCATCCTGCTATCCTGTCTAATTTTTTTAATTCTGGATTATCCAGGTTAGGAGGATATCCTTATGAGCCTGGCTTAGTTAAGGGTGGTAGCATTTTAGATAATATCGCACGATGTTCTCATAATAAAAAATTTATTCCAGAGATGCAATATAAAAGTAATGGAAACGAATCGGGGCAGAAAGATATTAAAATAGTTTGGAAAAGCGAAGCACGTAAAAAAGAACGAGGTCCATTTCATGCGCTTCAGGGATTGAAACAATGGTTACACGTGTGGCTGGAACAGCGGCGCCAGATCGATATAGATTAGATAATCAGCGATGGCATCATCATCCATCTTGAAAATATCGACGAATGGCAACGTGACCGTGCTGTCGTCGAAGCGTGTGTAGGTAACATCGCCGCGGCAAATGACGGCATTATCAACCTCCCACACATCCAACAATTTATGACTCAACTTTTTTATCGATTGGTAGAATTGGGCAAGTCCGGTTTTTATATTATTTACACCAGCGACCTGTGCGGCGTTGCCAAAGCGAAACGTGGCATCCTGTTTTAAAAAAGAGCTGAATTTTTCGACGTCCATTTTATCTATCGCAATAAACAGATCGGTGATCCATTCCGGTGAGTGCATGGCGACCTCCGTTTTATTTTATGCAGATGAAGATATGTTGTGGGAATTTCTCCGAACAACTGTAATCAAGAGAAGATTTTTTAACGATAGCAAAAAGGATTGGGTTCCGGTGCGGAGTGAATAAATTGGATGTTTGTCAACGAGCGGCAGTTCCGATGTGAACGTCACGATAATCACTACGGCCATGATCATCAACGACACTTATCTGAAATCTGCCGGGCGCAAGTGACCAGTACTGCGTTTCATCCGGGGTGGTCTTGCCGATAAATTTCTGATCGACGAACCAGTACATCTCCTGCACATCAGCATCGGCATGGGCAATCAACGGAAGATTGTTGAAGGCGGCCTCGTCCGGCTGCATCAGGTATTCGGTGTTTGTTACGGGGGAAACAATTGTTGGCGCAGTGCCGGTGATGGATGTCAGGTCGAGATTTTCATTGGGATCAAACGGTGGCGGTATTTTTCGGGGAATGCCGGCTTTACGGAACAACGCCAGCAAATTGGTCGACCAGAATTCAACGACCTGTGTTTGAATGTGGGGGCCACTATGTTTAAATGTTCGGTAACCAGTTTTGGTATTCACATAAATTTCCCGGCAAATCTGGCACGACGTAATTGGCGATGTGCCCGGAATGTAGTAGGTTTGAATGCGCCGCGCGCACCACGGCTGCGCCAGTTGACCGGACACGGCGCAAACAGTCGCTTTTGTAACCGTTGACGGCGGGTTCTCGTAGTTCATGTAGCTATTGCTATCCGGCTCGATCGAATCGATAATTTCGAACATCAACGGTGTGGCAAGCTGGCGTCCATTGAACACCGGATTGCCGTAGCCATTGAAATTGCCCAGCCATACCGCTACAATATAATGCTCGAACAGTCCAATCGACCAGCAGTCCTTAAAACCAATCGAGGTTCCGGTTTTGTAGGCGACCGGACGATAGGTGTCCTGTTGAAACGGCACGCGGGACGCGCCCGGCCGTGGATTCTGCCGGAGTATCTCCTTCACGAGAAAACATGACTCGGGAGTCAAATACTGTTTGGGCGGCTCATATTGATCCTTGTCAGTGGTGAACGCATCAATCAAAGGCTGATACATGCCGTTATTGGCCAGAATTCCGTATAGTGCAATCAACTCGTTCATGCTTAGCTCAGCACTGCCCAGCACAATCGACAGGCCATAGTGAACCTTCACCTGAAGATTCCCCACACCGACATTGGCCAGAAAATCGTACAAATCCGGCTCCTTAATTTGCGACGCCAGTGTCACCGCCGGTACGTTTCGGCTGGTGACAAGTGCCTCCCAGGCTTTGATCGGTCCCTTGAAGTCGCGTTCATAATTATCGGGTGCATATTCGGAGAAGCTAATCGGCGCGTCCTTCAGCATCGTCATCGGATGAATTAAGCCCTGCTCCATCGCCAGGGCGTAAATGAATGGCTTCAATGTGGAGCCGGGGGAGCGCCGAGACCGGGTGCCGTCCACCTGACCATCGATAGCATCGTTGAAAAAATCCGCCGATCCCAGGCTGGCCAAAATCTGCATAGTACGAGCGTCCAGCAGCATCACAGCCGCGTTGTTGACACCGATAATTTGTTTGCGTTGGATATAGCGTTGAGTTAATCGGGTGACTGTATTCTGCAGTGACAGATCGAGTGTGCTGTAAATTTTGTGTTCACGCGGATATTCATCGAGCAGCGCATTGACATAATGCGGCGCATGAAACGGCAGATGATATTGCAAATTCAACGGCATGTCGATATGTACAGTTGTGGTTTTATCATTTGGATGTTTCTTCTTCCATAGGGTAAATAACCGTTGGCGTGCGTTTAATAGCACATCATCGCAGGTCTGGTCCTTCGGGTGATATGCCGACGGATTCTGCGGGAGCACACTGAGAAACAGGGCTTCCTGCAGGGTGAGATCCAAAACATCCTTACCAAAATAAATCCACGACGCCGCAGCGAATCCCTCGATATTCCCACCGCACGGCGCGATGTTGATGTAAGCGCTTAATATCTCATTTTTGGAGAAATACAATTCCAGGTACAGCGCATGCACAATTTGATTCAATTTTCCCCACAGTGTGCGCGTGTTTAATTGGTAGTACAGCCGCGTCACCTGCATGGTTATCGTTGACCCACCGATTTTTTTGTCCCGATTGAAAATGGTCTGGATGCCGGCCCGCACCAGCGCGAGCGGATTGACACCCGGGTGATAATAGAAAAATCGGTCCTCTTTCATCAGAATCGCCTGTTTCAACAACGGACTCACCGCGTTGATGGTCGTGTGGATGCGGTATTTCTCATCCGCAGCCAGCGTTATGCGTAGCACCATCCCGTTACGATCGTACACCATCTGCGAATAGTCCGGCGCCGCCACAATCGATCGCGATGGTTTGCCAATAAGAAATAGAATAAGCAAGAGTAATGCACCTACCCCGATGATGATGGTTTTGTTGGGCTTTGTCATTGTTAAATTAATAGTATGGATATATTTTATTGAATGTAGTACAATATTAAGTCGGTTTACCAACGCTGAAGGCGTTTCATATCAATGCCCAGAGTATCCGATTTTTGGGTACCCTGGGTAATGGTTGTCATTTATTCCCGAACCCCAACGGGGTTCTACAAAAAAACGCCAAATCAATCCCATACATATCGTTCATCAATTTCCACACCATATATTTTGCACAATCGTCGAAACTCATCCTGAAATGATTCCTGCTTATGTTGTCCATCCTGATCACGAATATATGTAATAACATCATCCACATGGGAAGGGCTAATGGAAAACGTACCATATCCATTTTGCCAATGAAATTTTTTCAAACTGACTGACAATGTTTTCAGCCACGTTCATGACGACCGTTTTAAATCACGAATAAAATCTGCAATCGTCATGATTTTTGAATGCCGTGTGAGCAGGTGGATGTGATCGTCAACACCACCGATGATTAATGCCGGACAATCGAGATTTATACAGATGCCTGCCATATAAACGTATAATTTTCCACGTATTGTTTTATCATTTAAAAAAGGATGCCTGTCTTTGGTGGAGAATACAGTATGTAGATAAACCTGGACTAGTGATTGGGGCATGATGGTTCCTTTTTTATGGAACTCCTTTGGAGTTCAAATTGTTTGGGATTGTTTTCCCAGGGTGTCGCTACGCTTTATCCCGCAAAATGCGGGGCTTTGTTGTTTAACGCCTTCGGCGCATAATTTTTTGTCTATTGGATTATTCCGACAGACAAATTTTGAATTTAAGCAAATAAAATACCCTACTCCACTACAATCCCCTCCTGCGGTGAATACCCGTAAATCGACCGGTCATACATGGATTCGCCGTAAATTGGCGGGACGGTGAATGTGCCTTTGTTAATGGCGCGGACAGTGTAAACGAATTCCTTCACATTGCGTTCCACGGTGCCGAAAATGACCAGCCGGTCTTCGCGGATGTCGGTATAATCAGGATGCCATGAACCGCTGCGTTCTTCGCGCACGGATGTGGGCACGGCTTCCAGGCCGGCGGGCAGCAGGTCGACAATCGCAATGTTGTAGAGCGCTTCATCCGTCAGGCTGCGGAATTTGAGATGCACGGTGACCTCGTCGCCGAGCGTAATGTTGCCGATCGGTTTGCCATCGGCGTCGGTGAATTCACGGTACACTTCAAGGCCCTTACTAACGCGCTTTTCCGGTAGCGTGGTGTCAAAACCGCCCTGGACCACCTGATAGTAGAGATTAAGATTTTCGCCGTTGTCAATCAGCAATTTAGTTGCCTGATCCGAGTAATCCACGGTCGGGAAATTACCGGCAGGCAGTTTCAACAACTCTTTGCTCTTGTCTTTCAAAATTTGAGTCACCGAAACTTGCCCGGCGGTCGGCTCGCCGGCGGCTTTGGCGTAGGCGCTTAATGCCATAATCGCGTATGATCCGGTAATTGTGCTGTAGTAGCCGTCTTGCATAAACGTTGCCAGTTGGCTGATTATGGATGCCGATACGTCTTTCAACTTGTCCGGATAATGCTCGGCAAGGAGATACAACATCTGCGCATTTTGAATGAATCCATCACAAAAGTACCATGAGGCACTCGGTTTGAGCTGGACTTTCGCGGATTTGTTGAACAGGCCTTCGGCCTCACCAGTCTGTTTCATTAACATGTACGAGCCGGCCAGGTAGCCGCTGGCCAGTTCATCTTTCCAGTTTGGGTATTTTTCATCCAGCAGTTTTCGTACTGTCGCGATGTAATTGGTAGTGACAATTTCGTTGCGTGTCAGCATGTAAATAGCGTAGGTCTGGACACGCACATCGTTAAAGGATTTATTTTTTTTGCCGGCAATTTCCTTGAGCGCATTCAGCGTATTTTGATACAGATTGTCCGGCACATAATAGCCCGCGCGCTTGCACTCGGTGATGAAATGTGCGCCATACACCGTAATAAAATCAGACGTATGGGAGTTGGCGGCCCAGATGCCGAATTTGCCATCGCTGTTTTGCCGCGCTTGTAGCACTTTTAACGCATAGTTAATTTTTTCCGCCGCTCGGATGTCATCAATCCCAAATCCGTTCACATCCTTCAAATAGAGATAGGGGAATGCCTGGCTAAGCACCTGTTCGGTACAGCCGTAGGGATAATGATCCAGGTAGGTAACCAGACCTTTGGACAATCCCACGGGCAGGAATGATACCGAGGCATTGAGTACACGAAAATCATCGTACATCTGCCGCGGTGTTTCCACCTCTACATCACCATCTTTCACTACGCCGGTAGTAACGCGGGTCTGGTAGGGCACAGCCGGGCGTACACTGAGGTACGCTTCCAGTCGAGTCGATTCGTTCGGCCCGGTAACTTCAAAATTCAATGCAGCGCCACCGGGCAGGTTGTTGGCTTTCACAAAGAATGTCAGTGTCGTGTCGCCATCTTCATCAATAAACAGCTTCCGGAGCGGGTCGCTCACTTTCAGTTGTGGCGTGCTCAGCACTTCCAGTTGGAGCGGTGATTTATTGCCGGAGCCATCCACGCTGTTGGTTACAGTGACTGTCACCTGGAATGAATCGCCCGGCGCGGCGAACATCGGCACATTCGGACTGATGATATACGGATTCTTCACAATCGCCCGTTCCTCAAATGTCCCGATTGCATCCTGCGACACCACCACTGCCATTACCCGCAGTGTGCCGTTAAAATAGTCGGGCACGGTATACGACAGCTTGCGCTCGCTCTGATCGCTATCCAGAATCCCCGACCAATAGGCCACCGGCTTGTGACGTTTGCGTTTGAACGGATTGAGATTCTTGGCGATTTCATCAAATCCCATACCGCCGCCCATGGCTGCCCGCGATTGCAGCAATGAAAATTCCGGCAAAATCAAATCGAGCAATTGCGAGGTGCGAACTTCGAGCGCGCGTTTTTGGAAGAAGTGTCCCAGCGGATCGGGCGTTTGGTAGTTCGCCACCTGCAAAATACCCTCATCCACGGCGAACACCACAATTTTCCCTGGCTTGTCGGTTTTGTAGCTGATGGGGAATGGCTCGCCCGAGCGCGCCTGCGCCGGCATGGTGATACTGATAGTGTTGGTGCGATTTTTCTTACTTACGGAAAACGGCGCCACGCCGTAGCTCAACGGACTCATATAGATATCTTTGGAATCGGCGGCTCGTACAAACGCCACATTAATATAACCATTTCCTTCCAGGTCGGCTGGCAGCGTAATTTTGCGAATAAACGAGTTGCTCTGGCTTTGGAACCACTGATACGAATAAATTTTGTCGCGCTCAATCGTTATCAGTCCGGCGCCAGTGTACGGCGCTTTGACGAAAATTTCAATCTCATCGCCCGGTTCGTAATCAGTTTTGTTGAGCCTGATTTCCAGTTCGGCTGTCTTATCCAGTGAGCGGGTGATATTGCCCATACCGACCACGGTGAATTTCACTTTGGAAAATATCATGCCATCCGCATTTTTAATGATCAACTCATAGTCGCCGGGCTGATCGGTCGGCAGCGGATAATTCAATCCCTGGGCCGGAATGCTTTTGACGAAAGCGGACACTGGCACAGTTTTCTCAACCGATTTGTATCCGTATGTGCCATTGGCCATTTTCGTAAGCACCGACACATGCTGAATTTCGTTCAATTCGAATTGGATATTCTGCACCGCAGTTTTTTCAAGGGCTGAATTAATCGCAATCACGCTGATGGAACGCTCCGAGTTGCGGTAAATGTACGACAGATCACCATTAGCTTTGGCGCCGATCAAATACGGCAACGGCGACACCAGCGTACGCGACAGCGTAGATACGTTGCGTCCGCCTTCTTTTTCGAATCCATCCGCCTCAAACGTAAGTGTGTAGGTCGCGGCGTCAAACCGATTCAGGTTGAAATCGAACGTTGCTTTTCCGTCGGCATCGGTGGTCTTTTCCGGCAGGGTTTCGCTGTAGTATTTGCCTTCAGTCAACGGATCACTGAACTGGAAATCGCGATACGGCCGGAACCACATCGTGCCCGGCGCCAACGTCATCCGGCCGACAATTCGATTGCCAACCGCGGGTGAGCCGAACAGATTCCGCAATGTCACCACGCCGCTCAGACTGTCTGGCGCTACCCAACCAATGTCTTTTGCGCCAATAATCACACTGCTGATCGACAACCGGTCGGGCAGAAATTCTTCCACTTTAATGGTCGTCGAACCAAGCGTTTCCCAGCGGCGATCCTTGACAATTTTATACAGATTGATTTGATATGTGCCGGTGGGCGAAGTCTCTTCGGTCGTGTATTGCAGCTCTTCGAATCCGATGGCTGCAAGCTTGAATTTTTTGGAATATATCTCCAGACCGCGTGGATCTTCGATCGCTACTTCCAACGGAATGCCAGCCAGTGATTTACCCCAGTCGCCGGCTTTCACAATCATCCCGATATTGAAGCCATCGCCGGGCCG
Source organism: Candidatus Zhuqueibacterota bacterium (assembly GCA_016931935.1). Taxonomy (GTDB): domain Bacteria; phylum Zhuqueibacterota; class Zhuqueibacteria; order Thermofontimicrobiales; family Thiofontviventaceae; genus Thiofontivivens. Next base: position 7,643 of record JAFGDW010000131.1, read on the forward strand.
GTAGATACCCCGATCGGAAAACAGATAGCTCTCGATTTTGTTCGGATCGGTCGCGCCGTACACACCGGCGACATCAAATTTGGAGTAATCCAGCCAGCGTCCCGGCGCGTCCACCGGCATGAACGAGAGATCGTCGCCGCGGGTGACCAGGTAGACGACCGGCGTTTTTTCATGCTCGAAGCTGCGGAATGACGGCAATATTGCATGACCGTTGACATCCGTTGTGGTCGCTAATACGGCGATACCATTTTTCCCCAGCACCTGAACGCGAGCGCCTGTCACCGGCTGTCCGGTGGAAATGGATTGCACGAACAATTCGTGGGTTTCGTTCGCGCCATCCTTCACCAACATCCCCAGATCGCTGATGATGATCAAGCGCTTGTCGCCAAGACTGCGTGGTTGTTTATGTGCCTTATCCCATTCCCGGACCTCAAAGAAAAACACGCCGTACTTTTGGGCGCTGCTTGCGTCGGGCTTCAAGTAACTTGAAAAATCAAATGAGAAATAATTAGGTTCGCCGGGCGCTTTGGGTTGCAGCGCTTTGGTGTCATATTGATTTTCAACAATATTATCTTCATTAAATCGATAACTCGCGAACCGAACATCGGTCAAATTCCCGTTGGATTGCGTCACCAGATGATTGATTTGATCGGACTGCACCCGGCCAATCCGGAACCAGACATCGCTGACGCCCTGCGCCATAAGCGACACTTTCTTCTCCCCGGTAGAAGAAAGAATGATGCCGTCGTGCATGATTTCAATCTGTTTGGGATAATCCTGAATGCGGATGATTGTGTCGTAGTCTTTCGACAGACTGTATTTGCCGTAAAATGGCGTGCCTTTGTTAATTTTGACATACAGATATTTGCCCTGCGGCGCCGAGATTTTGAAACTGTTCAGCGCCTCATACTCGTGTTCCGCAGCCATTGGTTCCAACATCACTCGATTGGATAATTGCAGCACTTCCGGTCCGACCATCGCCGGATTCGACCAGCGAATGTTCTCGATTTTTTTCTGGCCAGGCGCTGCCGGTTTGTCTTTGGGCAATATCCATGCTTCCATATTTTTGGCAAGGTCGTTCACCGATGCGCGTCCCTTTGAATCGACGAGCAGCATTTGCTCCAGTTTGTAATCCTCGTTGCGCACCATTGTTTGCGTAATCGAATTGATCGAAATGAAATTTGTCAGGCCGGGAATCGTAACGTAGGAGACGGCTTCTTTTTCAGTCGAACGTCCCTTGTATGCGCTGGATACGCCGGCATCGATTCGTAACTCCATCTTGACATCGTCTTCGGGCACAGGCAATGGTTCGGACAGGATGAAGGCCTTACCGTAAAATTCATCATAGGTGATAGTCACTTTATAGTCGCGATCCTGAAAGGTGTGAATGTCTTTGTCCAATTCGAATGGGCGTAAGGTTACACGTTTTTCGAACGACGCCGGGTCCACCGGATGCGTGAATTGCACGGTTGCCGACACCTGTTTGATGTCTTCATTTGTCGGATCAATATAAAATTCGTTGGCGATAATAATTAGTTTGAAAGGCAATGCGGTAAACGATCCAGTATATTGGCGCAACAGAACATGCGACGGAAACAACTGTTTGCTTAGTTCAATCTTATATTCAACGCCTGGCATCCATTCCGCCGCAGGTGTAAATTGCAGCATGTCATCCGAAGCCCAATTCCACTCACCAGCGGTTTCCGGCGACAGCTTAATGCCTTCGGTCACCACTTTTTGCACATCCTCCAGTTTCGCCACCGAGCCATCGAAATTAATGAACACCGGCCTGGGCTGTGCGTTTTCTCTTAACGGTGTCAACTCCGGCGTTGAAATCGAAAATCCGATTTTCACTGGCTGTGGCCGTGTCGATTGCCAGATCACCAGACCAATCACGAGCGCGATCACCACCGGGACTCCGATGGACAGCCCGAGAAACAATTTGGGCTTAACGGTTTTTAGTTTTTTGAGATTGGTGTCCGCGTTGTGATACAGTTTTTTTGTACCGGCAGCAAGGGGAGTGACAAATCCGGGGGCTTGATAATGAAAATTCCCGAATAGATAACGCAGGAAGGACACGAATTTATTTGACGATTTTTTCGGTGTTTCCACGGTTGGCTCCTTTATTTGGGGATGGAGTGGATGTATATTTATAGAATCGCTACGTTTTATTTACAATATATTCAATATACACGAACTGAATATTTTCAAAGAAGCTTTATCTTTTCATTATGTGGCTGAATCGAAGAAGTTCAAAATACTATTTTAGAAATTGTTTCAACCGTCGTTCTAAAATTTCAGCCAATTGCTCGGGTGAACAATTCTTAATTTCTTGGTTATCAATGGAATTTAATGTGTCACCAATTTGGTCAAGTTTTTTGTTTAGAAACCCGGTCCGCTGGATAAGCGTGTCACGATCTTCTGTTTCCCAATAATCACTTTCATCCATTACGGTCAGATCAGGGACGTATACTTTATTAATGTATTTAAGCAGTTTCACAATCGAAATATGTACGGCCGGTGGCGCGAATTGCGTCTTTACGAAGTTGCTGGCAGTTTCGGGTTTCATGGTGCCATCATTAATCATAATGACGGACATCGGTGTTCGTAATGCACCATCGGCGTTAAAATAGAGCGGCAACGATTCACAACCCGGATGCAGACTGATCGAAATCCCTTTTAATCCTAAATCGCTGGTGATTTCGCCGCGCCCTTCATCAAACGATAGCGTCGCAGTAGCCGGCTGTGACCAGTCGTCGTCCAGAATTTGATATTCCCACTTCATGGTTTGCGCAATATCGGTCATCTCATCGATGAAAGAGTCGATCAGATTCGTATTTTTCAGAGTGCCTTTGAAAAAAATCGTAACGCCCATAATAGAATTTCTTTCGATAAGCTTTTAATTTGAAATTGAAGTTTATGTATTCTGAACACGATACCAATACACATATGCTTCCTGAAATCCCATATTCTTGTAGAGATTGAGCGCTGGTTCATTATCGCATTCTACCTGTAGCCATGCTGTAATAGCGCCATGTTGTTGGCCCCATCGGAGTACAGCCTCAATAATTTTCAGTCCAAATCCACGTCTGCGGTAAGCCAGGTCGATAATCACTTCGAAAACGCCAATATGCGTACCGTTGCAGACACCGTGTGCCACTCCAATCATTTTGTTACCGTCAGCGATTGATGCATAGCATTTTTTATGGACGACATTGGTCATCATTGCTTGGTAGGTGGTGTGTCGGATTAAGTGGTAGCGTTGAAGTTGGATCAGGTTGTCAAGCCAGTTGTCCGATAGATATTCATCCATAATGACATCCTCAGCACGTTGAAAACGCGCGGCCGAAATATCCATCACCTGAACGGATGTTGGTGTGGTGATCACGTACTGCCGTTGTTCAAGATAATCGTCCAACTCTTTTAAAAACGAACGTTCGTGCAGTTTAAATACTGCGGGCAAACCTTGCGATGTATATAGTTGTTCACAATATTCAACTTTTTCAGCGATCGGAAGCGACGATTTGTACATTGGATGCACTGAATTTGAACGCTTGGTGACGCCATTGGCAAAGCGGAAAATCCAGCCGTCGTACACAACAGTTTGCAGCGCACCCCATGAATTGATGGATATTTCTTCGAGTTGGTTGATCATGATGTGTTTTTTAATGGTTGTTTGAAATGGTATTTTTACATGTTAACAAATATTCGCGTCACTGAGTTTTTAGCTACCGCAATAATTTTTTCAGCTTGTCTTTGACTTCACGTTCCAACTGTGATTTCACCACGTCTTTCGCTTGTTCAGTTCCAATTTCTATCCCTTTTCGTTTAACTTGCGCGAGCGCCCGATCAGTGATTTCTCCCACTATTTGCTTTATGATTTGCGGTGGTGTCGCTCCATTTTGACCACCGATATTATTCATTTCAAATAAGGCGTATTATTTTACTGTTTCGCACAATATATCCAAAATATAAATTATTTCACAGAAATGCAATATCAATTTCTGATAATGTATTATTGTGCGAGCTTTGCCAGTGCCACACGTACCTGTTTAATATGACTACCCGGCCAGTAAATTTTATCACAGGTGGGGCAATAAACGAATTGGGTGGTTGTTTCCCACACGAAATCCGGGACTCTGCTGCGGACGTGCTCCCGGGGGATTGGTTCGGTTAGTGTGTTGCAGAGTGTACAGCGGGTGAAAAGATGGCTTTGCCAATCGAGTTGATATGTGGTTACAATATCGCGTACTTGTTCCTGAACAGCTTGAGAGTGGATGAAATGACAATATGCAGGACTTATGCGGTTGGCTAATGCTGTATCACGAGTGAGTAAAATACGTTTTTCAAGGTGGGCAATGAAAAACAATCGCTCATCCGTGTAAGAAGAATCATATAATGTGTCGTAGCCAAGGATTCGCAGCCATTTGGCCAGACGACCCAGCATGACATCGACGATGAATTTCATGGCTGATTTTGGATTTGAATTTTTATTTGCGATAAAAACAAATTAATCCGATTTTACTACTCTGTACTGAGATTATAATTTATACTTCTTAATTTTATACCGCATCGTCCGCAGGCTCATACCAAGCAGCTTGGCAGCTCGCGATTTGTTCCCACCGGCTCGGTCAATTGTCCGTTTGATTATGACACGCTCGGCCTGATCGAGCTTTTCACGGTAATTGGCATCATCGCCCAAAAATTCATACTCATCATTCGGACGATCCGTATATATGGAAAACGGCATGTCCGATGGGTAAATTGTGTTTTCATCAGCCAATACCACGGCGTTTTCCACAGCGTTCTCCAGTTCACGAATGTTCCCCGGCCAGTGGTACGACATGCAGTACTCGAGCGCCTCGTTGGAAAAGCGCATATCATGCTTGTCATTTTCCAGTGCGTACTTTTTAAGAAAATGTTCAATTAGTAAAGGGATATCAGCTTTACGCTCACGCAGCGGTGGCACATAAATTGGGATAACATTCAACCGATAGTATAAATCCTCACGAAATGAGCCATCGGCCACTGCTTTTTCCAGATCGCGATTGGTGGCGGTGATTACCCGCACATCAATCTTGATGGATTCTGTGCTGCCCAAACGGGAAATTACTTTTTCCTGCAATGCCCGTAACAATTTTACCTGCACCGATTCCGAAACGTCGGCGATTTCATCAAGAAAAATAGTTCCACCGTCAGCAACTTCGAACCGGCCTTTTTTCTGGGCATGAGCCCCGGTAAATGCGCCTTTTTCATAGCCGAACAATTCACTTTCAAGTAATGTTTCCGGCAACGATGCGCAGCTAATTTCTACCAATGGTTTTTCAGCACGGGGACTATTATAATGAATTGCTCTGGCAACCAGTTCTTTCCCTACGCCGCTTTCACCGCGAATAAGTACGGTTGCCTGGCTGCGAGCTACTTTTGATATTTTTCGAAATACTTCGAGAATTGGTTCACTATTACCGATCATATTTTCAAATCGGTAGGTTGACCGTATCCGATCTTTTAGTTCCTTATTTTCTAATAAAATTTCCTGTTCGCGGATTGCTTTTTTTATTAAGATAAAAAGTTCGTCGAGGTTGATTGGTTTGGTAAGATAGTGGTAGATGCCTTTTTTCATGGCTTCGACGGCATCTTTTACAGTACTGAATGCGGTCAGAATGATCGTTTTCATACCCGGATGGTAGGGCGCGATTTTTTCGTATAGTTCAAGACCATTTAGATCGGGCATTCGGAAATCAGTCAGCATCACATCGAATGTCTCCCGACTCAATAGCCGAAGTGCATCCGTACCGGTGTCGATTCCGGTCACTTCGTAACCCTCGTCCTGAAGTATTTGAACGAGTCCGGACAATGTATTTCGATCATCTTCAACAATTAGGATTCTTGCCATGAGGGTATCCTGGTTTATTATGTTGTCCGATATGGTTGCTGATAACATCCAATTCAAATACAGTAGAATACTGAATCAGGCGGTTCCAATTAAAACCTGAATTGCCTGCCAAAGTTCCTTTCTGCCGGCTTTCGTTGTTGCTGAAAACGGGAGTATCTCGGTGATACCCATCGGCTTCAACTCTTTTATATATTCGGAAATTTGCCGCTGCAATCGTGAATTTGATAGTTTATCCGATTTAGTGGCGACAATAAGCGTTGGTTTTTGGAGATAAGTCAGCCATTCAATCATTTCCTTATCCAAAGGTGTCGGCCCGTGCCGACTGTCGATCAGTTGAATAATCCCTTTTAGATGAGGTGACGATGTCATATATTGTTCAATGAGTTGCTTCCAGCGCGCACGTTCATTTGCCGGAACTTTGGCAAAACCGTATCCGGGCAAATCAACAAAATGGAGTTGTTGATTAATTTCGAAATAATTAATTAAACGTGTTTTTCCAGGCGTCGAGCTGGTCAGTGCGAGTTTTTTACGATTCAGCAGGCAGTTTAGCAAGCTCGATTTGCCGACATTGGATCTGCCGGCAAATGCAATTTCAGGCAGGGCCGTGGATGGAAGTTGTTGCATGCTTGCAACGCTGACTACAAATTTCGCCGAAGTTATTTTCATGAGGTAATATCATTTGTGACTTTTACGGTCAAAAAACCAGTTAATAGACATCACAAATAAAACGAACAATAAAAACATCCCCAGAAAAACCGATATGGCGTAAAACAACATAGCTCCGATCCACAAGTTAGGAAACAGATTAAATCCACAATGTTATCAGGCGGTCTTCTTAATCTTTTCCTTCGTATTTGTATAAATAGGTTCGCTCTTTTTTGCAACGACATCTTCGGTGATGATGCAATGATCAATATCTTTTATTGAAGGCAGCTCATACATAACATTCAACATCACCTCTTCCAGGATCGCACGCAACGCGCGCGCGCCTGTTTTGCGTTTTTTGGCTTCCCTGATAATTGACCTCAGCGCAGGTTCTTCGAACTCAAGCGTTACCTGATCCATTTCAAACAATTTTTGATACTGTTTGATGAGCGCATTGCGTGGCTCAACCAGGATTTTGAATAACGCATCTTCATCGAGCTCGTCGAATACACATTCATTGGGAAGGCGACCAATCAGTTCGGGAATGAGTCCGTAATGCAACAGGTCTTCGGGATGTAAATGACGCAGCAATTCACTCTGGTCCAGTTCTCGCATTTTTGCAATGTCAGCGCCAAATCCGACGGTTTTTTTACCAATTCGGCTGGCAATTATTTTATCAAGTCCTTCAAACGCACCACCGCAGATGAACAGTATATTACGGGTGTTAATATTAATCAAATTTTGTTCGGGATGTTTACGTCCGCCTTTCGGTGGAACAGCTACGTTCGATCCTTCAAGTATTTTGAGGAGTGCTTGTTGAACACCTTCACCGGACACATCGCGCGTGATGGACGGATTGCCACTTTTGCGGGAAATTTTATCAATTTCATCGATATAGACAATACCGCGTTCCGCACGGTCGATATGGTAATCAGCGGCTTGCACCAGTCGCACTAATATGTTCTCCACATCCTCACCAACATAACCGGCCTCGGTAAGTGACGTGGCATCGGCAATGGTAAACGGCACTTGCAGAAAGCGCGCCAGGGTTTGCGCCATCAGCGTTTTTCCGGTACCGGTTGGACCAATCAACAAAATGTTGCTTTTTTCAAGCTCAACCTCATCATCCAGAGAGCCAATCGTTTCAATCCGTTTGTAATGATTGTACACCGCTACGGAAATCACTTTCTTGGCATCGTCCTGACCAATAATAAACTGGTCGAGCTCCTGCTTGATTTCTTTGGGCGTACGAATTTCCTGTTTTTCAAGAATCCGTCGCCGGTGTTGATCTTCTTTAATAATTTCACTTGCGCTTTTAACGCACTCATTACATATGTAAACGTCCGGGCCGGTAACGATACATTCAACCTGATTGGAATTCTTGCCACAGAACGAACAGATAAATAATCTTTCCCGTCGCTGTTGGTGATTATCCATACAATCCTCTATTTCTTGGTTTTGCGAAGCAGAATTTCGTCGATAACTCCGTATTCTTTGCCTTCCTGAGCGGACATCCAGAAATTACGGTCTGAATCGGTTGCTATCCGTTTTACAGTTTGTCCGGTATGATCGGCCAGAATTTTGTTCAACTCTTCACGGGTTTTCAAAATCTCTGTCGCCTGAATTTCAATGTCCGAGGCCTGTCCCTGGGCACCGCCACTTGGTTGGTGAATCATTATCCGGGAGTGGGGAAGTGATGAACGCTTCCCGGGAGCGCCAGCAGCAAGCAATACAGCGGCCATACTGGCGGCCTGTCCCATACAAATTGTTGCTACGTCCGGTTTGATATGTTGCATGGTATCGTAAATTCCCATACCCGCATTTACATAGCCACCCGGACTGTTAATATACATATAAACGTCTTTTTCAGGATCTTCGGCTTCAAGAAAGAGCAATTGCGCAATTACCAGGCTGGCAACAACATCATCAATCGCCGACCCGATAAAAATAATTCGTTCCTTTAACAGTCGTGAAAAAATATCATATGCACGCTCCCCACGACCCGTTTGCTCAATTACCATCGGTACCAAATTCATACTGGTTCTCATGTCAGTCACCTCATCCCTATTATTACGTGATAATTTTCGACGCCTTCTGAATATCTTTCCGGCTTAATTTCTTTTCTTTAATGTCGACATTTTCTTTCAAAAATTCAAATACTTTTTGATCCAAAAGATCTTCTTTTAATCGTTCTTTATTTTCACCGGTGCGATAATAATTTCGAATCTGAATTGCACCCTTTTCGTTTTTAGACGCCAGTTCTTCAATTTTAGCATCTACTTCAGCATCAGTTACTTCTATTTTTTCCACTTCACATATTTTATCTTTGGATAATTGCCACTTTAAGCGACGAATTGCTTCGCCCCGGTATTCTTCCCGCAACTCATTTTCATTGATTTGCTGTTGATATGAGTTACGTTGCATTGATTGGACAACTTGATCAAGATAATTTTTAATCATCGGTTCAGGAATTTCGAAATTATTCGCCTTGACTATTTCATTAATAATACGTTCATGCAGCACATCTTCGTTCTCACGTTTTGCTCTGGCAATTAAATCTTCTTTCAGTTTTTCCTTTAATTCTGCCAGTGTTTCATAATCACCAACATCTTTTGCAAATTCATCATCCAGTGCAGGCAGCTTTTCTTCTTTAACTTCCTTAATTTTTATTGAATAGATATCGACATGCTGTTCGTGCGTATCATGATGCGTATGCTTTAATTCAACCCGTTTTTCATCGCCTGCTCTCAGTCCCACAAGTTGCGGACTTAATTCATCTGGTTCATCGCCTTGTTTTTCATCCAGTCGGATGTAACGGTTTTCGAACTTTTCGCCAACAATTAGTACGCCGGAGCTGTCAAGACGCTGGAAGTCGGCTACGACAAAATAGCCCATTTGCGCCGGTCCGTCGACTGTCACCATTTCAGCATGTTGCTTTTGAACGCTTGTAAGGGTTTCGTTGATATCTTCATCATCAACTTTGTAAACATCCCGTTCAACCTTGAAGCCGGTATATTTGTCAAGTTGAATATCGGGTACAATTTCAAGCATTGCGGTAAATTTTAATCCATTCTCGCTGGTGTAATCGAATGAATCCAGCTTTGCGGGTGAAATGGGTGAATATTTATGTTCTTCTCCGATATCAGCGAGAATGTCAGAGACTTTTTTTTCTGCAACTTCACTCTGTATTTCTTTGCCGAATATTTTTTTTATTAAATCAATTGGCACTTTCCCCTTGCGAAAGCCTTCGAGTTGAATTCGCTGTTTGTATTTCTTGTATGCCTCTTCAAAATCGTTTTCCAATTCTGTGGTCGGCACCTCAACCTCGATGGTTTTCTCCCAACTACTCTTGTCAATAATGTTAACGTCCAAGTAAAACTCCTTGTTTTTATTAAATATTGAAACCACCAATTATGAAAAAAAGAAACATGCGTTTCTTCTTCGTAGTTTCAGAAATATGGCAGTGCGAGAGGGGGGAGTCGAACCCCCACACCCGGAGGTACTAGATCCTAAGTCTAGCGCGTCTGCCAGTTCCGCCACTCTCGCTAAAATTAAGAAACACAAATATAAAAAAAAATGATGTCAAAGTCAATATTTTTAACCTTGATTTTTCAATTATTTTTCGTTATTTTTAGCCATTCATTTTTTATTGAATTTGTTACTCACTATACCAGGCAAATTTTACACATATTACAATTGCTGTTAATATGTCCGACCACATTCCACTTATTTCCAAATCCGTACGTGACCAGGCGAAAGCATTCCTGTGCTGGGACTATGATAAAAACCTAACAATTCAACTTATCCCGTTGCATAGTGAAGTTGCCTATTTTTTCCCCCCGGCGCGCGACCTTTCCACGATTTTTATTTTTTATCCTGCCCATTGTACTAATTTTCTCAATTCAATTTGTTATATGTTTCACGAAGTCGGTCATTTTGAGCAGTTTAAAAAACGAAAAGCAAGCAGCACGAAAAATTCATTTATTGATGAAATTCAATTTGATAAAGGCGAACAACGACTGGCGTTTGAAACAGAAGCATGGGATTTAGGAGCAGGCATTTTAAAAATATTTTTAAAGACGATTGATGTGGATGAGAAATTAATTCTGAAGCATTATATACAACTGCAAACACACAGTTTGCAATCATACACTGAATAAGGAGAGAAAATCAATGAAATTGGTCGATCTGCTTGAAGTGCTTTCTGACAAGGAAATTCAGGGTCTTCCTGAATCGGTAGAAATTTCCGGTATCGTTTACGATCCGCTGCGCGTCCTGCCGGGATGTGTTTTTGTGGCGATTGAAGTATACACACAATTGGATAAGATTGAAATTCCGGATGGGCACGATGTTGTGGACGATGCCATTAAGCGTGGCGCGGCTGTTGTTGTGATTGAGCGGGATGTCCCGGTATCAGACAATGTGGTGAAGGTTCTCGTGCCGAATAGTCGTTATGCACTGGCATTAATGGCGAATAAGTTTTATGACTATCCATCTCATGACATTCAGATGATTGGTGTGACCGGTACCAATGGAAAAACCACTACGACGCATATCGTGGAAAGCATTTTTATGCAAAAGTACCGCACTGGCTTGATCGGCACATTGTATTATAAAATAAACGGCACCATTTATCAATCCAAGGATACTACACCTGAACCACCTGATTTACAGGATATTTTTACGCGGATGAAACAACAGGATGTAGATTATTGTACGATGGAGGTGTCGTCTCACGGTATTGAATTTTTCCGGGTACAGGGTGTGCAATATAATGTAGCGGTATTTACCAATCTGACCCAGGATCATCTCGATTTTCACAAAACCATTGATAGCTATCGCAACGCCAAGCTAAAATTGTTCCGATGGCTCGATCAAACCGGCCACGCTGTTATAAATACAGACGATCCCTCTGCGCACTATTTCCGGGATGCCACAAAAGCGCATGTTATAACTTATGGTATTGAACATCCTGCCGACATTATGGCTAAGGATATTGATATTCATATTAAAGGGATGACCTTCACGCTGGTAACTCCGGCTGGTGAAATTCATGTGGAACCACGATTGATTGGAACGTTTAATATTTATAATATACTCGCAGCCGTTGGAGTCGCTATTTCCCAGGGGATAGATTTACCAACAATCAAACATGGTCTTGAGCATCCGATCAGAGTTGCTGGCAGGTTCGAACTTGTGGATCAGGGACAGCCGTTCTCCGTAGTTGTGGATTACGCACATACGCCGGATGGCATCATTAATGTACTAAAACTGGCGCGAGCTTTGAACCCGCAGCGTGTGATCAGCCTGTTTGGCTGTGGTGGTGATCGGGATAAAGAGAAACGCCCGATCATGGGAAAGGCGGTTTCGGAATACAGTGATATTTTTATTATTACGTCGGACAATTCCCGAAACGAAGATCCGGCAGAAATTGCCGCTCAAATAAAAACCGGTGTAACGCATTCCAATTTTGAAGAAATTAGCGATCGGCGAGAGGCTATTGCCCGATCATTTGAAATTGCCCAGCCCGGTGATATTGTGATGTTGTTGGGCAAGGGTCATGAAACCTCCCAGACCCTGAAAAAACAGACGATTCATTTTAATGATGTGGAAGTCGCGAATGAGCTGCTGGCTGAGTATTTGAAAAAATAATTTTGCAGCATATTTTGAAAAAACGTGCCACGCACTTCAAAAGTGCGTAGCACGGATGACTCATGAATATAGAGTTTTACAAAACAGAAGTTAACCCCGAGTATTTCTATTCGACGCTAATGTTAAGGTAATTGCATCTCATGCCCGTTAGACTGAAAATTGATCTGCACACACATAGCGCTGAAGACTGCTCCGAAGTCGTTTCCGGGCATACGGATTTGATTCCGGCGTTTAAATTCATCGATCTGGCAGTGGCGAAAGGCTACGATGCAATTTCGTTCACCCACCACGGTATGCTGTATCAGGACCGGGATGTGTTGCGATACGCCCAAAAAAAAGGATTGCTGCTCATCCCCGGGGTGGAAGCATTTATCGAGCGTCGTCATGTGTTACTCATCAATTTTACGCAGAAAAAATATATCACAACCTTTGAAGACCTGCGCGCCTGCAAGCACGATAATATGCTGGTAATTGCGCCGCATCCCTATTATTCTGCGGGCATTAGTTTGGGCCACTATCTCGAACGCAATATCGACCTGTTCGATGCCATTGAATATTGCCATTTTTATTATGGCCCGCTCAATTTCAACCGCAAAGCTGTCCGGATTGCCAAAAAATATGGCGTTCCGCTCGTCGGGAATTCGGACACCCATCATCCCATGCAGTTTGGCACCACGTTTTCATATGTCCACGCCGAAGAACGTTCCATCCCGGCAATTATTCAAGCGATCAAGCAGGGACAGGTGCAGTATGTTTCCTACCCACTTTCGCTACCGCAATTCATTTCCGAAACCTTCTGGATTTTGCAAAAACTTCCCTACGAAATTCGAATGCATTTGCGACGGCGCGTTTATCGGGCGTCCCGAAAAGTGTTGCATCGGGTGGTGAATTTAAGGAATCAGTTTGGGCGGAATGGCAACAGGTAAACTTATGTTGTTAGTCATCGAACTAAAAACGGCTTGTTTTTGCTTGGTATATTGCTTACATTCAGATAAGATAATTTAATCGTCCATCATCAAAAACCGTAATAGGTAGTGCTAAAGATGATTGAAAATGACAGGATTGCTGTTGTCCATCGAAGTGCTGATACATTTTTAAAAACTATTCGCAACTTTGCTGAATTGCGCGGCATTATAAAAGTCGATACAGTCCAGGATTTTGATGCGATCCGAAAATACGTTCGAGAGCAAGTGAGTAAGCACATTGCTGATGAAAAAGCTGTTTGAATATGTGGGATTATTTTTTCATTAATACCGATTAATTCAAAAAACATCCACGTACGATTTCTTTTTAAAGGTTGCCTATGGAGAACATTGTCTATTTAAACGGTGAATTTCTCCCCCTTGAAGACGCACATATTTCTCCGTTCGATCGTGGTTTCAATTTTGGTGATGGTGCATATGAAGTCATTCGTTCGTATGCTGGAAAATTTTTTAGAATGGATGATCATCTGAATCGGCTACTTTACAGTCTCCATGAATTGATGATTCCTCCTGTTGACATAACTTCCGTTTCACATCTAATTACACAATTACTAGAAAAAAATAAACTTGCTATGAGTGATGCCCTGGTTTACATGCAGGTGACCCGCGGTGTTTTTCCGCGATCACATCAGCTTCCATCGCAAGAAATTCGACCGACAGTATTTATGAGTGTCAGTCAATTTCAGCCGCAACATGATTTACAGGAAACCGGTGTCAAGGTAATTCTGTTTCCAGATATTCGTTGGACGCGTTGTGATATTAAAACAATCAGTTTGTTGCCAAATATGATGGCACGCAACAAGGCGACAAGTGAGGGAGCAATCGAAGCACTGTTCGTTCGTGATGATATTATTCTTGAAGGGACACGCAGTAATTTTTGTGCAATCTATCGTGATCAGTTAATTACTGCACCGACCAGTCGGTTTACGCTCGCTGGCGTTACCCGCAAGGTCGTACTTGAGCTGTGTAAGTCTGTAGGAATTCCGACATACGAAAATCCCATTTACGCCAATCAACTACGGCATTTTCATGAAATGATGATACTCAGCACGTCGCTGGAAGTGACACCGGTTGTGCAGGTGGATAACACGATTATTGGAGATGGAAAAGCCGGGGAAATAACGAGACGATTACAAGATGCGTTTCATAAACTGGTAGAAAAACTGCAGGTACAAGCCGAATTGTCATAGATTAAATTTTGATGCATTCAATTTTAACCACTGAAAGGCAATAATTGTCTTTGAGTCAATTATTTGTCCGCTGTCCAATGCTGCAATTGCATCACTAATTGGCATGTTAATAATTTGAATATCTTCGCCTTCATTTGAAAGACCGCCGCCTGCAGCAATTTTTTGTGAATCATCCACCTCTGCGTAATATAAATAAAGCCGTTCAGTGCTTCCCCCAACTGATGCGTAAAAGTGATACAACAACTCCACATCAGAAATTTGGTAACCGACCTCCTCTTCAACTTCTTTAATTGCCATTTGCACCGGATCAGTATTCGCTGGTAACATGCCGGCAGGTATTTCCAGCAGCCAGGCAGCTTCCGGGTCGGCCAGATACGCGGGAAATCGGAATTGGTGAGTGAGTACAACTGTTTTGCTGGATGCATTCACGAGTAAAACGGCAACGGAATGACCACGTTCAAAATTGAAACGAATCAGGTCAGGAGTCATGGCGCCATCAAATTTTTCATGCTGAATAATGGCCCGATCAATTTTAAAAAAATCGTCAAAGATACGTTCAATTTTTTTTAAAATAACTTTCATGCGGCTTCCGGCTGATTATCTCAAAAAAATGTAGTGAACAGCCGAAACTGTCCACTACACTTATTATTAACTTAGTTTGATTTGCCAATTTATCGACGAAAATTTGTGTAATCGAGAAATAGTGAATAACATATCACCTGAAAAACGAAATGATACAATCCCAACAGAATTGAGAAAACTGGTATTGTTACGACTTCTTTTGCAGGAACTGAAATAAAACTGGCAAAAATCAATACGATTGAAGAAATAAAACTTATTAACACGGCTGAGTAATAAAACACGGTACTTTTTCGACCAGCAGACGGTACAGATTTGGTATCCCATAGAAACGCTGACCGCGCGATATCATCGGGCACACGGCCGTTCTGAATATAAAATTCTTTAATCTGATTCATTGCAAGCGCACTTCCGCACCATGCCTGGCGTAAGCGGATGATTATCAGAAAATAAATCCACCCGATAAAATTAAGAATTAAAGCTAACCACGCTAAAAATTGGGAATTACTCCCCGAAAATAACACAGCTTTATCAACAGTGGCAGCTAGAATAGTAACACTCGCGCCGACAATAAGCAAAAAGTAATTGACCATGGTGTGGCGGTCATTCATTGCTTGAGAAGCGGTCTCCCTGATGTACTCATAGTCGCTCATCAGCAAATGAGCTAATTCGAAGCTGTTTTCCTGTAACCGCGGATTTTTCAATTTTTTAACCGAACGATGCCGATATGCGAATTGGTCGCGAAACGCAAAGAAGGTTAAAAAAACTACGATCTGGATAATTAGGAAATATACCACTACAAATTGTTGCTTTAATCCTGAAAGATAAAAAAATGCTGTATAGAGCAGTAAAATTGCAATTGCAACACAAACGACAATAACAATAATTCGTTTGAAAGTAGTGTCCATAACTAAGTTCATTTCTCACTCCTTGTCGATAGGTAGTAGAGTAGCGAGCTGAACGTCTGTGCGGCATGTGACATTTGACATTACTGATGTAATGAATGTACATCAGGGTAGGTAAAGAATCCTCCTTTCTCTGTTTTAAGTGTTCCCTGAATAGATGTCACGATGCGATAAATTGTTTTACGAAGTATGCCGGATTGAGAGGTTCCCCGGTCGCTTTTTGAATCATTTCGTTCCAGCGATATTCACTTCCGGGTTGGAAAACGTTTTGTTTTAAATAAGTACCGATTTCCGGTTGTTGGACATATGTCCCTGATTGATTTCCTGCTTCCGGCATGACTTTGCTCAATAACTGAAAGTGCAGTTGAGACGCCAGCAATTCCCCTAGCATATAATTGTGATAATAGACAGGGGCAATGGTAAAGTGAATTTTAGCGGCCCAGTCCGGGGCCTGGCGGTGCGGTGGTCGTTGGACAAACTGGTAGGTTTCTACCAGATCCCACCACAACGTGTTTAAATCCTGGTCCGGATTAGCATACAGGGCTTGCTCAAATCGGACCATAACCTGGCACCAGCGTGCAAATACAAGTTGTTTCAGACGCAGACTTTGGGTGACTGTCTCTTCGATATTGGCTCGTTCCGTATCGTCGATATTGAGCATCCCTTGTAGCCAGGTTGCATTGCGTGAGAGGCGGCCAAACAACATGGCGATTGCCTCAGTGGTGAAAATATGGGCGGGCTCGCGCAGCAGAAACGGTAATTGCATGTCCAGATTTTTGTCGTAGACACCATGTCCCAATTCGTGTAACATGGTTTCCATCCAACGTTCGTTATTGGCGACATTACAGAGAACGCGGACATCGCCGGCGCGATCAATATGGGTACAAAATGCGTGTGGATTTTTTCCTTCCTTTTCATACAGGTCACTGCGTGCAAGAATATCATCTACGGGTAGACCAATACCCTGATAGAAGCGCTTTGCTAATTCTACAACGTCCTGATTTTCATAATAGCTGTCGAGATTCACATCATAAACAAGCGGGCCTTCCTGAAAAAACGGATCGTGATAATGCCAGGGCATCATTTCATCCGGAGAAATTCCATAGCGTTGGGCAAGAATTCCATCCAATTCTGTTTTTAATTCACGAAACGGTGCATCGGTTAGCCGGGCAAGTTCGTCGAAAATCGAATTGAGTTCGTCCGGTGACTGTTCAGCGGCGTCCAGTGACATAACATAATAATTTTCATATCCCAATTGTTTTGCTGCTTCATTGCGCAGTTTTACTAATTCCAAGATGTCATTAGCGACCACTTCGCCGACTTGTTTACTTGCCAGCCACGCATCCTTACGTTTGGTTGATTTCGTTTCAGTTTTTAAGATTTCCTGAATTTTATTATCGGTGACTTCGCGGCCTCTGATTTTTCCCCGGAACGTACTGAAATTTTTTTCGACCAATTTACCCTTTTCTACGATTTGTTTTAACAGGTCTTCGGGAACTTGGTTTGTAAGATAGCTTCGATATAAGATGTCCAGTTGGCGGCTGAGCATCGGATCTTTAATTTTACCGGATGCTTGCCATGTTTTTAGCATAGCGAAATCAGACGTATCACTGTAAATTTTCCGAAGCTCCAATTCATATTCAGCAGATTTGTCATAATCTTCGGCATTGCCGGAGATAGATGCATTCCAGTAGGATTCGTTCATTAATTTCATTATTGGTTCAACTTTTTGCACATGCGCATCAATAAATGTCTGCAAGTCATTTTCCATTTGATTCTCTCCACAGCCCGTCAGAAATAAAATTGTCGATATTGTTAATAAAACTGTAATACGTTGTTTTAACATGGTCTCCCTCCAATTATAAACGTCGTATATTTATGGGTCAAACTTACAAAAAAAACCGTTAATATTCAAGCGATTTTTTACTGATTTTCATGAAATTTAATATGTTAATTTATTAGAATTGAGGTAATTTATGCAGATAACGAAGATTCTAAATTTGTGGGGTGGTTTTACAGCAAAGTAGTGTGTCAAAAAACGAAAGCCCTTGAACATTCAAGGGCTTTATCACTAACCTAAATATTTTCGTAAAGGCTCCAGGCGAGACCTGTGGCGAAGTCGACGTAACGCCTTTTCCTTAATTTGGCGCACACGTTCGCGCGTTAATTCAAAATGTTCACCAATCTCTTCCAGTGTCAACGGACGATCGCCATGGAGTCCAAAATAGAGTCGGATAATTTCAGCTTCACGAGGCTTTAGCGTAGACAACACTTTATTGATTTCCACCTGTAATGATTCTTTCATTAACGAGCTGTCGGGCGGCGCATAACGATCGCTTTCAATTACATCCAATAAATTATTGCCATCTTCCTCTTTAAAGGGCTCATCCAATGACAAATGCCGTGCTGAGGTTTTAAGCACATCAGCAACTTCGTAAGCTGTCATTTCCATTTTCATGGCAACTTCATTAATACTTGGTTCGCGTCCGAATACTTTTTCCAACTGTTCCAATGCCCGGCCGATTTTATTAATAGCGCCAACACGGTTCAAAGGTAAACGAACAACGCGGGATTGTTCGGCAAGCGCCTGCAAGATTGATTGACGAATCCACCAAACTGCATACGAAATAAACTTAAACCCCCGTGTTTCATCGAAACGTTGAGCTGCTTTAATAAGGCCAAGATTCCCTTCACTAATCAAATCCTGAAGCGGCAGTCCCTGTCCTTGATATTCTTTTGCCACGCTTATTACGAATCGTAAATTTGCTTTGACCAATTTATCCAGGGCTGCCGAGTCTCCTTTGCGGATGAGACGAGCAAGCCGAATTTCTTCTTCTGGTGGTAGCGGCGAATAGCCACCAATTTCTTCCAGATATTTTTCAATAGACTGTTTGGAACGATTTTCAGTAATTTTTTTCTTTTTCGCCATACAGTTATCAAACCTCTTTCCTGACTAAATAATTAACATACCCCTTACTTGCAATTGACTTATTGAAAGAAAAAAGATAAAAAGAGTAACTTACGGAGAGAATATGAGGTAATGTGAGGTTCCCTAACCACACTTATGAGAGCACGAAATCAAAATTACGCTTCGATTTGTTCCCGTAATTTTGAGAGCCGGCGAATGGCTTTATCTCGCTGCAACCGTCTCTTTTCACTTGGCTTGGTGAAGAAACTGTTTTTCCTTACTTCTTTGAGTAACCCCGCACGTTCACACTTCCGCTTAAATCGAGAAATTGCTCTGTTGATATCCTCGTTCGGTCCTATAACGACCTTGATCATTACATATCACATCCTTTCAAGAACAAATGTTTTCAACTTATAAATTATCAAGTATTTTTCAAAGACATCACGTAATATAACAAAACTTTCGTCGTTTGTCAAGCGATTAATTGGCATCATTTAAAATATTTTGATATAAATGATTAATTGATGTGACATTTTTTATATTTTTGGGTTCGTTTGTGAACGTTTTGTAATACGGACAAGAGTTCCCGTTTCATTAACAGTTATTTCGGTCTCGTCCATGAGTGTACGCACTATGTAAACCCCACGTCCGCTGTCTTTAAGAAGATTTTCAGGAGCTAACGGATCAGCGACTTCTTCAGGTTTGAAGCCGTCGCCCTCATCCTGCACTGACACGATAAAGACTTCTTTATTTACTTCAAATTCGATTGTTACTTTTTTATCCGGAGAACATTTATTACCATGAGATATTGCATTACTTACGAGCTCTGTCACAGAAATGGCAATACTGTCACGATCTGCTTCCGAGAATTGTGCGGTTGTCGATAATTTTTCTGTAAACTCTTCTACGACAGGGACTTCATTCAAATCGCTTTTAATTACCAGTCGATGACGCTGAGTTTTCGTTTTTGCCATTCCCTGATTACTCCATTATAAATACCAGCCCACTTCAAGATTTATATTGTTGATATAATACCGATCTCTGTTTACCTGATCGATTGCCCGCCGTGAACCGCTGAATAATACATGTATACGTTCATGCGGCATATATTGCAAATTAATTGTTGGTCCATAGCTGATATAATCGTTCAATCCAAGTGCGCTTATTGAATTTGAATTCGATGAAAAATTAAAATTTTCTGAACGCTTGTAAAAAAGCGCACCAACAGAAATATTCGCATGGGAGATAATTTCGTACGTTAATAATGCTTTGGCATAATGATTTTGGCGGGTTGAAATAATCATTTCAGTCCAGTCATCCCAAAACAATTTACCATTTTCCTCAAGCTCCAATTTATAATTTATTGTAGCTGATGTACGCCGTGTGATTGAAAATGTCAAAATATGGTGTGTCATAAATTTACGGTATACATAACTACGAATGTCGCTCGGAGATAGTGCACGTTCCTCAAAATCATAATCTACGTAATTCGCCAAAACTTCAAATGCCTGAAATATTCGTGTACGTCGATTAATGACGTAATGAATTTCCGGATATAACCGGATGATTCGCATCCAGTTATTATCGGCACTTCGTTGGCCAAAAATAAATACAAGGTGTTTCAGGTTTACGCTTCCATTTAATTTGAGTTTCAATCGGGGGGTAAATCGATGTGAAAAAATCCAAGTGTTATCGATCCGAAGTTCATCGCGGTCGTCAAAATTTGTACGTTCGGGCGTGTCGTAACGATAAATACTCGCGTGATGCCGGGTTGTTAATGTGTCGAATTTGCCAAACGATATATCCGTATCCATACCCATTGCCAGGCGGGTACTTTTGTAATCCGGTGAGACATAGGCAATTCGTGACGAAAATGGAAGCGAACGCAATGAATCGGGTGTTTCATTGCGAAGGTTATTAGTTTCGTAGGTTAGCTTAAAATTATTTTGTATGTGACTGGTGTTAAGTAGCAATCTAAATTCATTCATTGAAGAAAAATCAGTTTTTGCTCGTCTGTCTTTCGTGCCAAGCCTGTTTACAGCCGTTTGTTTTGAATTAATTTCGGATTGTGTCACTAATAACAGTTTTTTCGTGAGTCTGTAGGTAAGATTGTTACTGATCGTCAAAACATTCTCATTCAAACTTTCCACGTTTGTATTACTTCCATCCCAACGGTCATAATTATCCCGGCGTTTCTTCTTCCATTGGATGGAAAGAGAATCGGACGTGTCAGAATAAAAAGTTTTATTTACTGCATAATGAACTTGCATATCGCTATTTTCACGGACGGCAAATTGATCACCGTTCAAATACAGCCGAACCTGGTTGGCATATTCGTTCCAGTCGACACGAGGCATCATAAAATCGACCAGGTAGGTCATTCCTTGATCGTGCTGGTCCAGACGATTGTCAAATTTATAGCCCATCAGTGTTGTAATGTTACAATTGGGAATGTATTGTGTCTGGAATCCCAAGCTACCAAAATTGGTCAAAATATCATTTTTAATGCCGGAAATTCGGTCGGCGAAACTAACAGATGATGCAATGACTTTACCAGCAAGTCCGGGAGTGATGGGTACATTCAAGTTAAAATTAAATTGCTGATCGTCCTTCCACATGCGCTGTCCCTGATTTGCCCGCAGCATGGAAGATCGGTACGATTCATCGATACCAATGTAACCACCATTTTCAAAGGCGGTCTCGTATTTCCAAATGGAATCCCATTTATATATATTGACATTATTATCAAAACTGTTCACGATTGAAAACGGCATACGTGCCGCCGCAGTACCCGTGGAAGCAGTATGAACCCATATTAAAATCAGTATCACACATTGATACGTTTTTCTCAAACCCATACCCCGATGTGAGTGGCCATTTTTTGATTAGTTAATACTCAGGATGGCGTTGTAACTAGTTTGGAATCGATAGCTCGTTTGCCGTTTGCTGTATTATTCGGTCTGACAACACCTCCGGAAATAACAAGTTTTAGTGCTTCCTCGATTGTCATATCCAACATAATAACATCGTGTCGAGGGATAAATAATAGATACCCGGATGTCGGATTAGGCGTTGTCGGTACAAACACACTAAGCATATCCTTTTGAAGTTTATCCTGTATTTCTCCACCTGTATTCTGCGTCAGGAATGCAACTGAATATATTCCATGTCGGGGATATTCAATAAGAACAGCGTTTTTAAAGACTTCACGTTGTTCCGATAAAAACGCCTTGCTTATTTGTTGAATGGCTAGATAAATTCGATTTATCAACGGAATTCGTGTCACAATCAAGTCACCGAGTGCAAATATTCGTTTCCCCAAATAATTGCGTGCCATCATACCCGTCAGCAGTATTACGCTAAATACAATAAGCAAACTGATTCCCGGAAATGTGTAGACACCGAATTTTGTCAGAAATTTACTGATGTTGCCTTGCAAATTTCCATATATGGTTGTGAATAACCAAAAAATGATAAAAATGGTCATGACAAACGGAAACAGGACGAGTAGTCCGGTGATAAAATAACTTTTTAACTTTTTCCACATTCGTTTAAATTCCTCATTCCTTATCAGGCGAGTTTATAATATAAATCTTTTCATCGTCTTTGCCCATATATTTTTTTTCTCGTACCTGTTTTTCTATATATGCATCACTATTATTAAGTAATTCGATTTCTCGTTTTAATCTTTCATTTTCCTGTTTTAAAGCGTCTATTTCCTTTATTAATTTATTTTTTTCGGACTGTAGCTTCACATATTGTACAAGCCCGTTATCGCCTTGCAGAAATAAGTACACCACGAGCAATGCGATAATTATAATAATAAAATTTAAACGCTGCTTTTGTGGTGATTTTGATTGTTGTACTTTTTTTCGCTTTTGAGTAGGCATGGATTGCTTCATTAATATAAAGATGCCCCTTCACAGAAAAGTAATCCGTGGAGGGGCATTGTGAATGCTATTATTAATTACCTTTTTTTACAACGGATTTTCCCGCAAATTTGGCAGCTTCACCGAGTTCTTCTTCGATACGGATAAGCTGATTGTATTTACAGATGCGATCTGTTCGGCATGCAGAACCGGTTTTGATCTGGCCAGCATTGGTACCAACTACAACATCGGCAATGGTAGTATCTTCAGTTTCACCGGAACGATGAGATACAACAGCCGTGTAGCCAGCGCGATGTGCCATGTCAATGGCATCTAACGTTTCGGTTACTGTTCCGATCTGGTTTAGTTTAATCAGAATTGAATTACAAATACCTTTTTCAATGCCCATGGCCAAACGTTTGGTGTTGGTAACGAACAAATCATCGCCAACCAACTGAATACGTTTTCCAAGTTGATCTGTCATGATTTTCCAGCCGTCCCAGTCGTCTTCAGCCATACCGTCTTCAATTGAAATGATCGGATATGCATCAACGAGTTTCTTATAATATGCAACCATATCAGCCGGAGCAAGTTCTTTGTTTTCTGATTTGAGAATATACTTTCCCTTTGCCGTATCAAAGAATTCACTGGATGCAGGATCCAGAGCAATAAATATATCTTCGCCGGGTTTGTAGCCAGCTTTTTCGATTGCTTCGATAATAACGACAAGCGCCTCTTCGTTGGATTTCAAATCAGGAGCAAAACCACCTTCGTCGCCAACAGAGGTATTCAAGCCTTTGCTTTTTAATACTGATTTTAACGAATGGAACGTTTCAGCACCCATGCGCAGTGCTTCAGCAAAATTTGCTGCACCAGCAGGCATGACCATGAATTCCTGCAAATCAACATTATTATCAGCATGTGAACCGCCGTTGAGAATGTTCATCATTGGCACAGGCAAAACTTTGGCGTTTACCCCGCCAATGTACTGATATAATGGCAGATTACTGGAAACCGCCGCTGCTTTTGCAACCGCAATTGATACACCAAGAATGGCATTGGCGCCGAGTTTGCTTTTATTTTCCGTGCCATCGAGTTCGAGCATTATATTATCGATGATAACTTGTTCGGTCGCTTCTTCGCCAATTAATTCTTCAGCGATAATTTCATTCACATTATCGACAGCTTTCTCAACGCCTTTTCCGAGGTATTTTGATTTATCACCGTCACGCAATTCCACAGCTTCGTGTTCACCGGTGGAAGCTCCCGAAGGAACAGCCGCACGCCCCATAGAACCGTCGTCCAGGAATACTTCGACTTCAACGGTTGGATTGCCACGCGAATCTAAAATTTGTCGCCCATACACTTCAATAATTGCTGACATTGTTTTAACTCCTTGACTTTAAATTAAAGGTTTTGATAGCAACATTGTTCATGTTCGTTTTTCATTATACTATCATTATTATATATAAAAAGCATAATGCCGATTGAAAACAGAATTCTTTGATAGATTGAGATCGCTTGTTAAATTATGAATTGAAGTAAACCCCACATTGCGATTGCGGCACTAATTGTACATATTGTGTTGACGATATCGTTGTTTATCCATGCATAACCCGAAGTTAATTTTGTGGTTGTCTGATTACAATGTAAAATTTTTTCTGTATATTTATTACATGTCGGACATTGGTACTGCGCCTGAATGGTCGCTCCGGCAATACTGTCGAAAATACTGCCAATAAAACCGGCCAATGTGATTGTTACTAACAATGAAAGATCAGTTTCCTTCATAAATAAATGTGAAGCAATTACCAAGCTGCCAATAATTCCGCCTAAAGAACCAAGTAATGTAACGCCTCCTGAAGTTCCGGTAGGAACACGACGAAAGGTTAGAATGTGCCGCGGCGAAAATTTTGAAAACACCCCGATTTCGGTTCCCCATGTATCCGCTGTTGCCGCTGCAACAGATGCTAAAAACAGGTAATACCATACAGGATGCGGATATAAATAATGAAGCAGTACAATAATTCCGCCAACTCCACCATTCGCCCATACCTGCCACATATCACGCTGACTGGATTTTTCAAACGTATCAGCTACAATTTTTTTACGTTTCTTCCCCAATTTCGAAATTAAACTGGAAAGAATAAAAAAACTCAGAATTGGTAATGCGAAATTCCACCCACCAATTCCGAATACAATCGTTCCGAGCAAGAAGGTGGCAACTGTACCGCTGTTACTTAAGAATCGAAGTTTATATGAAATAAGGGCAATGATTGCAGCCAGTAACATTCCAATTGTGAAACCAGTGACCAGTTCTGGTCTGAATATCATCAAATGCATCACAAATGCCGACCCGATCGGTACCGTCAAATTATCCGAACCACGATACGAGATTGCCTCGCAGACTGTAGCAATAACCGCGGTTAGCAGTGCCATTATCACGATTGTTTTTGTATATATCGCTACGCCGTTGGGCGACTTTGACCACCAAACCATAATGACGACCAACAATGTTACGATAAACATTGCAGCGGATCCCTGGATTGATTTTTTTTCTCCGCCGAGTCGATAGGAAATTGGTCGCTTTACTGTCCTCCCAACGATGGCTGCACTTGCATCTGCCAACGCGAGAATAAGCATCGATGTTATCAGAATAATTTTTGAATGATGCCAAAATAGAGCTGTAAGAATGAAAAAGGCGAACGGATAATAAACAGTGCCATAACTTATCCTGCCCGTTCCATTGTATGACGTCAATTTACCCAAACGAATCGCTACGAAATTCACAATTCCGAAAGTTCCGGCAATTATCAACATTGGTAACGAAGAAGAGAAAAACATGGGAGTGAGCGCAACAAAAATGCCGGTTATGATGTGCACAACCTTGCGAGTAACCTCAGGTGATTTGTCGGTATGCTTTCGGACCAGTTCACTTATCGTGATAAGAACGATCAGGCAGGCGAGGAAGATACATCCCCAAAACCAATCTATCATACATTATAAAAGGAATTAATCATTGCATTTAATTTAAAATTTTGCTATACTATTTACGCATTTTTTTTTTTAAAGTCAATAGATATTTCAAAAAGTTATCCACATTCCAGTGACGTGTGCTTGTGGGTAGTATTGCGATATTTCCAATTTCAATTTTGTACGTTAGTATCAATTTGAACAAAATGTTATCGATATATTTTTTTTGATAAATTTCAAAATATTTTGGTCGAAGCCGTATATGTAATAAATATAATTAGTTAAAATTATGGAAAAATGTATATCCATATATTGGCGTTACAGAAAGTTAACATGCAAGATATAGTATGAATGGTATGCTTTGTTCCAAAATGAAATACTAACAATCGATGATAGATTTCCACAAGTTATCCACATTTTATTCACATGAATTTCTATCAATCGTAAGTCGATGAAAAATGGAAACTACAGTTTACAATCGCAAGCAAATTCTCATCATTCATCATGATGTGTATCAGGCTAACAATCTGAAGCAGAATTTGGGAAATTATCCTTATGATGTTACCACGCTTTATGAAGGCAATGAGGGCTTGGAATTCGCTGAACAGAATCATCCGGACGTAATTTTGGCGTCTGCACACTTAAAAGATGTGGATGGAATTGATCTGTGTTGGATGATTCGCCAGGCTCCCGAGATTGCTCATACTCCTTATTTTTTGATTGCCGAATATATCAATCATGAGGAAAAAATCAATGCGTTTCGCACGGGTGTAGATGGTATTTTTGATAATACAACATCCATTCGGGAACTTTATACACGGATTGAAGCCATTCTGAAACGTTCAGATTATAAGGCGCCATCAAATAGTGGTGTGAAGGCATCTTTGCATGGTAAAATTCCGCATTTTACAGTTGTTGAGGTGTTGCAACTGCTGAATATTTCCCAAAAAAGTGGTACAGTTGTTTTGATGAATGAATCACAAAAAGGGGAAATTGGATTCTGGGAAGGCAAAATCGTCTGGGCGCGTCAAGGGGAATTAATTGGTGAAGAAGCCGTTCATGCAATTGCTTGCTGGAAAAACGGTTACTTTTCCTTTGAAAAAGATCTTATTCACCCGATTGTCAATGTTCATGCTGCCACAATGCAATTAATTCTTGATTGCTGCAAAGTGTTGGACGAACAAGGTGCGGAAATTTGAGTCACCTGTATCCGAATTAGCCACATTGTTTTAAAACACTTCATTAGCCAACTACTTTATTTATCCGCTATTAAAATATTTTAAAATTCCTTAACTAAATTTAAGATAATAAGTTAACACAAATGTTAGCCACATCACATTCTTAATGCTTGAAGTGGTGTATATTCACAGTGACAATTGGCATATTCCTTGCAAATAAGTAGAAAAAAAGGAACGATAATGGATAAGCTAAAAAAAATACTACTGGTCAAAACATTTGTGATAATACTGCTTCTTTGTATTTTTGTTGCGGCAGCAATTCCACGATATGTCAATCTGCAACGAAACAAAGAAGCCAGTGAGTGTCAACGCAATCAAGTATTGGTTGAAACTGCACTGGCTCTTGCATACGCCGAAAGTCTCGCGGTCAATCGCACTGAATTTCCAAAGCAATTAACGGCAAGTATGTTTGAAGACGGTGTGATACCCACCTGTCCTCATTCCCATCTGCCGATCACTTTTGATACAACTACGGGAACGGCATTTTGCCCATCGTCAATCCCATCACACAATCGGACGTATTGATCAATCTGGTGTTTAATACTATCTTTAAAATTTATGTTTAATACTAATGTTCACGTTCGACTTTGATTTGATACTTCTGCAATTTACGATACAACGTTGTTCGGCCAATCCCCAACTTAGTAGCTGTTGATGACATGTTGTAATTATTCATCCGTAATGCCTGTTTCAATACTGCCTCTTCAACTTCATCCAATGGCACAATATTGCTGGAAATTGAAAATGTCTTTTTGATATCCATATAACCGCCACCGTCGATAGTTGCGCCTCCGTGTGAAATAACATTCATGGGCAAATGTTCCGGCAAAATGGTATCTTCTTCAACAAGCAACATAGAGCGCTCCAAAACGTTTTCCAGTTCACGTATATTTCCGGGCCAATCATATTCGGTTAAATATTGCATGGCTGAATCAGAAATCCGTTTGACAGCGGTATTATTTTTTGTATTATATTTTTCGATAAAATTTGTTACGAGCGTGGGAATGTCCGGTTTACGATCACGCAATGGCGGCAGGAATAGTGGGAACACATGAACGAGGTAATATAGATCTTCCCTGAAATTACCATGCTTTACTTCGGTGTCGAGATGCTTGTCGGTGCCGGCAATCACACGAATGTCCAGTTCGACCGGGTATTCGGCTCCGATTGGATGAATTCGTTTTTCCTGCAATGTTTTTAAAATTTTTACCTGTGCCATCGGAGACAGTTTTGATATTTCATCGAGATATAGCGTTCCGCCGTTGGCTTGCTCAAATTTACCGTATTTGCGACGATTCAATTCCGGTTGCACCACTCCGAAAAGTTCTTCGTCCAGCAATGCATCCGGGATAGCCGAGCAGTTCATCGCAATAAACGGACCGTTTTTCCGATAGCCATTAAAATGAATCACCTTTGCCAGAGTCTCTTTGCCTGCGCCGCCTTCGCCATGAATACATACCGTGACATCGGTTTGGATAATCCGGTTTAGATTTCTAAAGATTTCCTGCATCTTACTGCTGTTACCAACAAGGTTCTGAATATCATATTGCCGTGTCAATTCGTCACGTAACTGGATGACTTCCTGGGTCAACTGGCGATTTACCAGTGCGTTCTTAACGACGACTTCCAGTCGTTTCCATTCCACAGGTTTGTTTAGAAAATCAAATGCGCCTAAATCTATTGCACGTTCAATGACATGTGTCCGGCCATCACCGGAAAGAATAATCACAGGTAGTGATGGATCATTTTCCTTGATTTTTTGCAGGATGTCGAGGCCATTCGTATTCGGCATGATCAAGTCGAGCATGACTAGATCATACGTGTGGCTCATCATCTTCTCCAACCCTTCCATGCCATCGTTGGCATTATCCACATTATAATCCGAGCGTTGTAGTATTTCACTCATAAGTTGAGTGAAGTCGACCTCATCATCAATAACCAGAATTGAGTTATGACGAGTCATATTTTTTTCTCCATTACTTCGTTGCGTTTGTTTGGTTAATTACAGGTGCATGGCACCATTCTAATTCGTACCAACCGATATTCCGCATCGTATGTCGCTAGCCGCTGTAAGGCTGAAGGAGTTGCACTTGTCGACGTATTATTGTTGTGCAACGTTATACCCTGAAGTCCTGAGTTGCGAAATGTCCGTTTAAATCGCTCCTGTGGAGATTCGTACGCTTTTTTCAACACCATGAGTTGTTGAATTCGAGTCAGATTAGTCTTCGGTTTGGAGGATTTTGGCAGGCGAATTTGTGAATGTGGAATATAGTTTCTCATATTTTTTTATTTCCCATTTTTATTTATTTAGACAGCCAGCAGCTTGCTACTGGCTGTCTAAATAGGGGAGGACCAGGGCCGCCCGATAAAACTATTTCACTAAAGGAGGTTACTAATTTTTTATATATTGCACACTACATCGGACAGCCCAATTATTTATTACTAACTTTTTTGATATTTTTGGATGAGTGCTTCGAAATTTCATATATGGCCTTGGGGACCAGTTCTTCTTGATCATTACTATTTTTGTCATTAAAAATTTCAATCCCAATTTGTGATAATTGACCTAAAATCGCATCACTGAATCCATTTAGTTCGAAAGCCATGGTTGCTCCTTCTCATTAACAAAATCATTGTCATCATATTCTTTACATTATTAATCATCATCTTCAATCCAACATCATTCTCTAATCTTGATTTGGAACAGTAAAAACAAACATATTACCACTTTTTGCATCGCATTCAACCCATATTTTCCCTCCATAATAATTTAACATACGTTTCACTATACTAAGCCCCATATCGGTTTGGGATTGTTTGTTTGCTAATAAAAATTGTCTGTCAAAGATCAAATCCTTCATTTCGGTCGGAATACCTTTTCCGTTGTTTCGTACCCACATTTCAAAATTGTTCGCTTTTGAATTGGCGCCGATTTCCACGTATCCTTTTTTGGAGACAAATTTCAGGGCGCTTTCAACGATCAGCACTAACAAAAAAATAATTAAATCTGCATTATGGTTCACATGGTCAAGCTGATGCGGCACACAATTTTGAAATTTTACATGCGTAAGGTTCGACCGATTTACAAACGATTGTATTACTTGATCAACTATCTGAAAAAGACTTCGTGATTCTTGCATTGGCATTCTCCTCAGCTGAAGATGACGTATAGAATGTCGATCACTTTGTTGCCATATAGGATGTATGCAAATGCACCAAATGAAAGGTAGGGACCGAATGGGAGATAGTGAATCTTAAAAACCTTTAGATATATACTCCCCACAATAGCTGCTGTTATTATCGCGATTCCCAGCGTAATGACAACCCCCTGCACTCCAAGCAGGCTACCAATCAGCACTGCGTATTTTATATCGCCTCCCCCCATACTTTCCTTTCGAAATAGCAACTGACCGATCCACGCTATCAATAATAAAAAGCCGCCTCCAATGCCAGCACCTAAAATTAAATCTTCAAAAGGAGAAGTATGTATGCTGATTGCTAGCGTTGCACCTGCTACCCCCCCAAACAATAATACTCTATTTAAAATTAATTGATGTTCAAGGTCTATAAAAGATATGACAATGAATATGCAACATATGACAGCATAGTAAAAAAAATGACATTGAAAGCCAAAGTTTATGTATAAAAGTAAAAATACAAGTCCGGTAAGTACTTCAACTAAAAAATATCGATTTGGTATTTTCCAATGACAATAGGCACATTGTCCTTTTAACAGGACATAGCTCAAAATGGGGATGTTGTGATAAACGCGAATCTGTTTACCACAATGCGGGCAATGCGAAGGAAGGGAAATAATTGATTTTTTGACTGGGATACGCGTAATGCAAACATTTAAAAAACTTCCAAAGATAGCCCCAAAGCAAAAAACTAATCCATCAATCATTTCCCCTGTCGCCAACTCCTACTTGCCTCCGTCCCTCACTTTTTGGACTGCGCTCGTTAACGTAAAACCCTGATCCAGAAATCGTTTTACTTTTTTAAGCGTGTCGAAGTCTTCGTGCGAATACCGTTTAAATTCCCGAGAACCCAGGGTGATCAAGTTCGGTTTTACTATACCTTTCAATTCCCAATAGTATAGTTGCCTCAAACTAATGTCTAACTTTCTCGTCACCTCTGAACTACTATAATACTTCTCATCCATCATCGTATCGCATCCTCTTTTTACATTATCTCATATACTATTATCTATCCCTTACATCCTTCATCAAACATTATCGGAGCCTAATCATTAAATCTTGAGATGATTTTTTGACATTTTAGTTCAAGGCAACTATTTCTTGGGATGCTATATTTCAAAAGAACTTAGAAATTAAAACGGTTATTCATTGATAAAAAAGATATTATTGAGAATACGCTTGCTCACAACGATTCTTCACGCAACAAGCATGCCACTTAAAAATAAAAAAATAGCCAACTGGCTTGGGTAGCTAGTTGGCTATTTTTAAAACGGTTAGCTGATTAATTAATGCTAATAAACAATGCGTCAACTCTGTAATATTAAATTCATGTTTTGATCGTAGACAGTTTTTCGGCAGTACATAATATTTAAGTGCCTTTTATGCTATAAATTAAAGAGTTTAGGCAAGTGTTGAAAAAAACTACAATAATTTTACCCGAATGAAGTCGTTTTCAACATCTTTATTGATTTGGATCAATCCAGCGAGTCCAGTCTTCATCATATAATTCACCGCGTGCTGTTGAATGAACAAGCTCGTATTCACCCCATTGACGACGATCTACGAACACAAAAATTACGCCGCCCTGAACTGAATAATAATGCCATGTACGATACGCTTTATTTTCAGTACTTGACGGGAAGCGTTCAATTTCATCCGGAACGCCATAAATAAGCAATATCCGACCTTCATCAACTTTCCAGCCTTTTTTGAAGCTCGATCCAAATTCTTTTTCTGCCGTATGAACGCGGCGGATATAATCATCACGGTACTCATTACGGGGTGTGTTTGGGGCTTCATCGCGTTTTGCCCAGAATTGAACCATGAAATCACGTTTACCGCTAATATCCAGATTTTTGAAAATCTTCTTTTCCTCACGGGTGGCAATATATGTGCACGCGTCAAATTCGCTGTCTATTTCCGGCTCGCTCATGACTTGATAAACGCCCTCAACCATTTGTTTGCGCTGATTCGATACAGTAGTTGCACTCATACTGTCGGATGGCGTTTGCTCATAGTCGCCTGCTCGATAAACAAAAAATTTGGTGGTTTTGCTGATTGTCGTATCAGCATACAAATCGTGAACATCAAGTTGCAGGAAATACGTCCCGGATAATAAAGTTATGATATTGACTCCACCGATTTCCACGGCTGAATTTCCAGGCTTATTTTTTATTCGCGCCGGGAAATTTCGTACTGGTTCATTATTACTGTTTAGAATTGTGTATTTTACTTCATATTGAGTAGTGTCTGGTTCATCCGGTTGCTGGATATTGTACAATTCGAAATAAAACATCAATATCGGTAATCCGATACCGTACAAATGCTCGGTATTCGGAATGACCTGGTAACCATTTTTAAAATACTGATTTTTTGATTCTGCGCGTTTTATATCGGAAGCCAATTGCAACTCACTCATACAAAAGTCCGATGATTCAAAGGATGGTACATCAAGTTTTATCTTGTTTTCAACACTTTTTTCGGAGGCAACATCCATAAATTTTATGTGCATGTCATAAAGGCCAGGTTTTACATGAACATAATTAACTGTGAAGAGCTTTTGATTTGCATGCTGTTGAGCCAGGCTGTCGATAACATTTGAATTACGCCAGACTTTTTCGGTGATTAACGAATCGTTTTGATATAGCTGGATTTCACTCTGAAATTCACATTTAAAACGGTCACCATCTGGCTGGTAAAGTAAACTTCGCGTATAAACGGAAAAATAAAGCTCAACGTACGTATAATTTTCTGCCCCGCGAAAACTGACATAATCAAATCCAACCTCCAGACCTTTTGATGCATCATCAGCTTTTTCCTCTGCGAAAACAATTGTTGATAAAAGTATACTTAACACAATTAACAATATACAATGAACAACTTTCCTCATTTCCTCTCTCCTTATATTAATGAGTTATTCCATTTTCACCGAAACAACTTTGGATACACCGGGTGTTTCCATCGTGATCCCATACAGCGACTTGGCGGCTTTCATGGTTAACTTGTTATGCGTAACGATCAGAAACTGAGTGTGCTGGGAAAAATCGTCCAGGCTAGCTGTGAATCGCTGGATATTTCGGTCATCGAGTGGTGCATCAACTTCGTCCAGAATACAAAATGGGCTGGGTTTGACCAGATAGATTGCAAATAGCAGGGATATGGCAGTTAATGCTTTTTCTCCGCCGGAAAGCAATGTTAGCGCCGTTGGTCGTTTGCTTTTCGGATTCGCCATAATTTCGATATTTCCTTCCAACGGATCATCGCCTTCGGTCAGGATCAGGTTGGCTTCACCATCGGGGAAATATTTATTGAATACATTTGTAAAATTGGTTCGGATCTGGCTAAACACATCCTGAAATTTATCCTGAGCGGTGTGATTTATCTGGGCAATCGTTTCGGTTAGATTTTGCTTCGCTTCGATCAGGTCTGTCTGTTGTGATTTCAGAAAATCAAATCGTTCTTTTTCACTATCATATTCTTTTAATGCCAACAAATTAACTGGGCCGAGATTTTTGAGACGATCCTTTATTTGCTCTATTTCATCTTCATCGGTCGATACATTATATTCAGGATCGAATTCGGCTCGTTTCAAATCAACACTATATTCCTCGCCAATACGTCGGAACAGGTTATCCGCTTGCATTTTTAATTCCGCGATTCGTAGTTCCATAGCATGAATCGATTCCGAAAATGTTTCCCGTTCCCGTCGAAGCTCACGAACAATACGTTCGCGTTGTTCACTTTCTTCCTTCAATTTGGCTTGCTGCTCTTCGTGGCCCTGAACATCGGTTTCGCATGTCTCGCGTTTACTATAGTCTTCAACCAAACTTTCTGTCAGGGATTCGATCCGATCGCTCAATTGTTCATGGTGGCGCTCATTATCGTTTATATCAGCATATTTCCGCTTAATACTATCATTGCTGTCCGTTATGAACCTTTGTCCGCGTTCTATTTCTGCTTTGGCGTTCGTCACTGTATTTTTTTTCTGAACAAAATCGAGCTGAAGCTGATGCACAAGCTGCGCAGCTTCGTCGCGTTTTGTGTTTAATACTTCTAACTCATTATTCAGGGTCGCGATATCCCCGTCAGCCGATGAGCGTTGTTCCTGAATATCTGTTAATTCCTGATGTGCCTTTTCGATTTTTATGTTTGCTTCAGCGATCTGACGTTCCAAATCATGTTTTTCTGTTTGAATTGTTTTCTGACGTTCATGTGCTTGTTCAATTTGATAATTTACCTGGTTAATATTCATTGTTACCGTACCAAATTCCTTTTGGATGCCCGCCAACTCAGCTTTAAGACTACTAATTCGTTCGGTTGTGGATAGAAGTTGTTGTTCAAGGTCAGCACGATTTTTTTCATGACTGGCAATATCGTCGTGTGTTTGCTTTAAATTGCTATGCAATTTGTTGAGTTGATCGCGTCGACCGATTAAACCGGAGTCATCTTTTGATTTCTGCCCGCCTTTTATTCCGCCCCAGTGGGTAATCATCTCTCCGCTGAGGGAAACAACGGTTGCGTTTATTCCGCCATTGTTTTGATACGGTGCGATATCCTTGACGATTAAACAATCCCCCAATAATGATTTGACGACTGAACGATACAATTCGTCGCACTGAATAATTTCATCAGCCCAGCCAATTACATTGGCATCGGTTGGGACATTGGGCTTGTCACTGCTCTTTACAGTAATCCGTTTTAATGGGGCGAATGTGACGACGCCTTTTTGTGCAGCAGCCAGTTCACGAATTTCCAGAAATGCCTGTTCATCGGATTCGACGATGAGGTAGGTGGCAGCTTCCCCCAGAACAGCTTCTACAGCCCGGCGATAATCCGGGGGGACAGAAAGTACATCCGCAAGAGTGCCGGCATATCCCTTGTTTTGCAACATGATATGTTTAACGCCCTCGGGATAATCGTCGTAACTCTCCAATAGTTTTTTAATGATGCCGATACGCTGCTCCAACGACTGGATGTTGTTTCTATCGTTGGCGATGGCTTCTTTTGTCGTTTCAATTGCAGTTTTAATATCGGTGGATTTTTGTTCGGTATTTTCGAATTCGGTGTTCATGTCTGCCAATTGTTGCTGAATCGCCTGCTCTTTCTGGCGTTTTTCTGCCAGCTCTTCTTCATGTCGGGCGATCCGTTGCTGAATCGCTGATTCTTCAGCTGAGATTTCCT
This sequence comes from Candidatus Zhuqueibacterota bacterium, assembly GCA_016931935.1. Taxonomy (GTDB): domain Bacteria; phylum Zhuqueibacterota; class Zhuqueibacteria; order Thermofontimicrobiales; family Thiofontviventaceae; genus Thiofontivivens. Next base: position 42,859 of record JAFGDW010000131.1, read on the forward strand.
GGATACGACCATTCAAAAACGTTAGAGAGGCTTTTAAATGTTCAATGTTTCCCTGGTAGCCGGAAATTTGTTCGAGAAACTGGCGCATTGCAGCTGCCGACCGTTTTCCCTGTTCCTGTTTGTCTTTAAATTCGGCTTCGATTTTTTCGAGCTGCGTCTTTTCTGCCTGATAACGTGCCTCGCCTTCGGTCAGTTCCTTTTCAAGCGTGGCTAATGATTCTGTCCGGGATTTTACATTTTTCGTTTCTTCCAGAACGCGCTGTTGAAGTTGTCGAATATCTTCTTCGATACGGTGATTTCTTTCTTCAAGCGATTTCACCCGTTCCCGGCTGATAAGAATTTCTTCTTCTTTTTTACGAATTGCGCTGTTGATGTCATTTAAATTTAGCTGCGCTGTGCGTAGTTCCTGTTCAACTTCAATTAATTGCGTTCGCAGCGCTTCCAGTTCGGCTTCTTTAAAAGATACCTGCGCCGTGCTGGTTTCGCGTTCGCGTTGTTTTTCTTCTAATTGTTGCCGAAGCGGATCGAGTTCTTCGTAAATTTTGCTGTACTTGTAAGTCGATGCCCGGACTTCAACTTCCTGCAATGACGCGGTCAGTTCCTGATACCGCTGGGCACGCCGCACTTGCCGGCGTAACGAATTGACTTTATTTTCTACTTCACTTAATATATCTTCCACGCGAATTAGATCGGCCTCGGTCGATTCCAGCTTACGAGCGGAAATCCGTCGACGCTGTTTATATTTGGAGATTCCGGCAGCTTCTTCAAAGATACGTCGGCGTTCTTCCGGCTTGCCGTTCAGGATTTGCTCGACCATGCTTAATTCGATCACCGAATAGGCATCGGCCGCCATGCCGGTGTCCATCAACAAATCATTGATATCTTTTAAACGACAAACCTGATTGTTGAGCAAGTACTGACTTTCCCCGGAACGGAACAAGCGTCGAGTAATCACAACTTCAGTGTATTCGACAGGCAGAACGTTTCGTGTATTTTTTATAACAAGCGAAACTTCAGCCATACCAAGCGGTTTCATTTCTTTGGTGCCGTTGAAAATGACATTTTCCATGCGGTCACTTCTGAGCGTTCCCGCGCGTTGTTCACCCAGTACCCAGCGAATTGCATCCACCACATTACTTTTGCCGCATCCGTTTGGACCAACAATACTCGTCATACCTCCGGCAAAGGATAAAGTCGTCTTTCTTGCAAACGATTTAAATCCATATATTTTTAACTTGTCGAGATACATATAGCGTATATTTCCCTTTTGTAATTACCTGATTTTATATCCTGGTAAGATAGCGATTTTTTTTAAAATTGTCAATTATAAAATCGAAACGTCCGTGAGCATGATGGGGAAAATAGTTGTGATGAGGAACGTGTATTTTATATTGAGGTCACGAGGATTTTGTTCCATGCGAGCTCAGCATCTACTTGCTGGTGCATGAGATAATTTTTTGATCTGTTTATTTAAAAATTCATTTGACAATTAATGTATATTTTAGTAATATACAATTATGAATACTGAATTGCTTTTGAATTGTACCGGTTTTGAATGGGACAGCGGGAATGCCGAGAAAAACTGGATCAATCATAAGGTTACCAGGAATGAGTCGGAACAAATATTTTTCAATGAGCCATTAATTGTCGCGACTGATATTAAACACTCCCAAGATGAAAACAGATGGTATGTACTGGGAAGAACCGATACCGACCGTTTGTTATTTATTGTTTTTACCATTAGAAATGAACTGATACGGATTATATCAGCACGAGATATGAATAAGAAAGAACGAGATAAATATTATGAGCAAATTAAAAAAGATACCAAAATTTAAAGACGAAACTGACGAGCGAGAATTTTGGGCGAATGCTGACTCGACAGAGTATATCGATTGGGGTAAATCTGAGAAAGTTGTTTTTTCTAAATTAAAGCCTTCGACAAAAACAATATCGCTTCGCTTGCCTGAATTCATCCTTGATGAGATTAAAATGATTGCCAATAAACGTGATGTTCCGTACCAATCTCTCATTAAAATTTTTTTAAAAGAACGAATTGATCAGGAATTAAAACAGGTTGGCTGAATTCTAAATGAACTATCCGAAAACCCAAACAATTTTACCGTTGCCTGAGCCAGCCTTTGACGTGATCAGCCGACGATATTATCTTCCGTGAGATTTAACCGTCGGCTGAGCTTGTCGAAGTCGACATTTACACGGTCGTTGCCTTAATCCCGCATAAAAGCTGCGGGATCAGGCAACGGACAAGATTAACCGTATGGATTTTCGGATCGACAGTTATTCAGGTACTAACTATGCTGAAATAATCCCCTTTTCTACCAAATAATCCAGCACCACTCCAGCGCTTTCTTCCAATGTCAGCTCACCAGTCTTCACTACCAGTTCAGGATGTTCCGGCGCTTCATATGGCGCGGAAATACCGGTAAATTCTTTGATGATGCCAGCACGGGCTTTCTCGAACAATCCTTTGGGATCACGTTTTTCGCATTCTTCCAATGGACAATCCACATACACTTCGATAAATTCACCATCCGTGTTCAGGGCGCGGGCGTTGTCGCGATCAGCGCGATAGGGCGAAATAAATGCAGTTAGGGTAATGACACCGGCATCGTTGAACAGATGGGCGACTTCACCGATTCGACGAATGTTTTCTTCTCTATCTTCAGGTGAAAAACCAAGATTTTTATTTAATCCATGCCGGATGTTATCACCATCCAGCACATAAACAAGATGGCCGCGCTGGAACAATTGCTGCTCCACTTCGCGCGCCAGCGTGGATTTGCCGGAACCGGACAAACCAGTAAACCAAATCGTGACACCTTTCTGATCAAGCAGTGCTTCGCGATCGGCTTTTGTTACATTGCCGCCATGCCATGTGATGTTTGTTGCTTTTTGTTGAGCCATAATTATTACTCCTCATTTTTCGTCGTGCGCATCGATACGTATCCAATTCCCACAATCGATAACAACAGTATAATATTACTTAAACTGGCAATCCACTTGCCGGTGAAATATGTTTGCGGATGAAATATGAATTCAATTTTATGCTCGCCCGCAGGCAGAACAATCGAGCGTAAAATATGGTTGGTTTTATAAATGGGCGTTTCCTTCCCGTCGACCAGCGCTTTCCAGCCTTTTGGGTAATACACTTCGGACATGACCATTAAGCACTGCGTATTTGTTTTCGCCTCCACCTCGATTTTATTCGGAGTGTATTTGGTTTCGCGGGCAAATGACATCGAGTCGGGCGGTGCAATTGCGACTGGCAATTCAGTGTTTAACAGCGCAGTCTGTTTTGGATTGAATGTCGGATCATTTATACGTCGCAACAGCTCAGCCGGGTCGGAAATCGTTTCTGCCTGGCCGACTAAAAATGCGCGCGTGCATGCGTCGGGATTTTCGTACAGAAATTGCTTTTGCCGCTCATCCCGATAGACAAGTTTTAAATTGTCGCCCGGTAACGCCATTTCAGAAACAACGAATTGTCCGTTCATGAAATTGACCATGCTCCAGTTAATCGGGAATTGCGGGTTCGGGCCGTGGTACAAATTATTATCGATCAGGTCCTGAATGGTTTGCATTTTGGCTGCATCGTATCCGCCGATACATTGATTATAATACGCCAGATCATTATTGTTGAACAATTGCCCGACACCCATCACGCGAAATGGCTCGGGTGATTTTTTCTGTGCATTGAGCAGGTAATTATCCACTTGTGAGTTTTGGAATAGCCGCGCCTCAAGTGTTTCAGTTGGGACAAGCTGGTCGAAAAAGCGAGTGTTTACAAGCGCATTGTCCAGGATCATGACGCCGATGAGCAGTAGTAATGACAGCGATTTAGGTAACCAGCCACGTATCAGGCTAAAAATGATACCGAAAACCAATAGCGTGAAACCAAATGTTCGTATGGCATCCATTTTGGCAAGATCGAAGCGGGCGGTTTGCAACAGCGGCAAAACCTTCGGATTGAACATTTGGGCATCCTGCGGCTGGGAGAATGACAACACTCCCAGCGCTTTTAACACCATCGGCGATACAATAAGTATCAGCATGATTCCGGCGATGATGGCAACGACACGAACCGCCCGTGGATCGTCTTTGGCGCGCTCAATCAGATAGCGAATACCAAAAGCGGCCAACAGGACGAAAACGAAAAATATTGCCATTAATATCATGGTTGGAATACGGAATTTGCTGAAATAGGGAATGGTATAAAAGAACAGTTTGTAAAATGGCGGAAAATGCCGGCCAAACCCCAACAAAATGCCCAGGCTGGAAAAAATTGCCAGCGAGCGCACACGCCAGTCATCCCGGTAGCCGTAAATGCCGAGCAGCATGAATACGAATAACGCCACGCCAATGTAATCGGTCGAACTTGTGAATGGCATATCGCCCCAGTAGCCGGGAATCCGTTGGCCCTTCAATTGAGGGACAGCGTCGCCGGTATACTTGATCTGGGATTGCCCTCCAAAATAATTAGGAATGACCAACGTCAACAATTCGCGGGGTGATAATGACCATTTGGTGGCATATTCAAACGATACGCCTTTGGCGGTGACAGCGCTCTGGTCGACTTGTTCGATATGAACAGGATTGCCGCCGCGGGTGGAGTATGGTGTATATTCCTTCATCACAAACAATGGTTGATACACAGAAAGAATCGTGAAAACACCGGCGAGCGCCAGCAATCCCAGCGCCTGTCCCAATGCTTTGAAATTTTTTTCTTTGATGAGTTTGATAATTGGCCAGACGCCAATGGCAAGCAGCACCAACGCTGTATAAAAAATAATCTGATAATGCTGGGTTCGGATTTGCAGTGAAAAGGCTAATGCCAGCAGCAGCGCGTAAAGCAAGCGCCGGGTGGTGATGAAATGATAAAATGCCATTACGACCCACGGCATGTACATAATCGCCCGGAATTTGGAGAAATGACCGGCCAGCCACAACGAATTATAATGCGGCATCAGCAAAAATGCAAACGCGCCGAATAGCGATACAAGCACACCGAACTGCAGCGAATAGAGCAGCAAGAACATACCGACCGCGCCGACAATATAATGCACGACCACCTGGCCGGAGTTACCGGAGTAAAATAGTCCCACAATTTTATCCAGAGAAAAGGACTGCGGCCCGTAGCGGTGGTACTGTGGCATGCCGCCAAAAATCGCAGGATTCCATAGTGATATTTCGCCGGTTTCCTGCTCATATTGTTTAAGCAGATGACTTTTTCCCATCGATCCGATCACGTCGGAGCCGGCGGGAGTTAAGCCTTTAAATGCCAAATTGGAATAGAGCAGCACGGTTGCGATGATAATCACCACAATGGCGATTCCAATTTGTTGCCAGGGTTTCAAATCCATTTGCCATTGCGATTGCAGTGACGCTTTTGGCGCCGGTTTTGAACTTTTTTTAGATTTTTTAGATTTGGTCATGGTAACCTCTTTTTGTTCGATCTATGAGGGTTAGGTTTGATACCGATACAAACAAGACGCGATAAATGTAAAGATGTTGATTGAACATTAGCATTCAAATTGATTTTAAACAAGACGTTTTTTCTGTATCTGTTCAATAATTAATGGTAGTTGTATTAAGATTTCCTACTTTCACACTTTCCCGACCCGTCGGGACTCAGTGTGAAGCGCCAGCATAGCTTCATGCTGAGCCCTTCATCAAGCTCAGGGTACGGAATATATCGTTGACTGAGTCCGCCGCGGCGGATCAACATAACCAACTAAAATTGAAAGGATACTTTATTTTCTGATATTGCCAGCCGAATCGCGCGAGTAACCGGCAACAGTGTGTCTGGTTGAATCGCAAGTTCGACTGCGTTTCGCGGTGGGGAAGCGCGGCGTTACTCGACTTATTAGGCATGATTGGATTTTTCCCACTTTCAGTGTCGCCTGATAATCGCCTCATCACCTCGCCATCAGCGCGAACACGCCCCAGCCCAGGTATTCACGTGTGTAAGTGGCGTAGCGCTCGGGTTCCGATGTTAGTTTGGCTCGAACATCTTTTGCGAATTCGTCATCGGGATTGGCTTCAAGCCATCGGCGCATGGTGAGCCATTTGGCCGCCTCGTATCTGTCCCAACTGTCCTGGTCTGCCAAAACCATTTCCACGACGTCGTAGCCGATGTGGCCGAAAGAAGCAAGAAGTTCCGGAAGCATGAGAAAGTCAGAGATGGAGCCGGCAAGACACCCCCTCGCAACATCTTCTGTTGGCGGTAACTGCCGCCAGTAAGGCTCGCCGATGAGGATGATCCCTCCGGTGCGCAGGCTCTGCGCCAGAAGCTCGATAGTGCCGGTGACGCCCCCTGCAATCCAGGTGGCGCCAACACAGGCTGCCACACCGACCTTCTCGTCAGAAACGTAGCCCGCAGCATCGCCATGGATGAACTTGACTTGATCGGCGACGCCAAGTTCTTCAGCGCGGAGTTTCGCTTGCTCGGTGTACAACTGACTCATATCAATGCCGATGCCGATGACGCCGTGATCGCGTGCCCAGGTGCACAACATCTCCCCCGAACCGCAGCCGAGGTCGAGCACTCGGGCCCCCGTTTCCAGACGCAGCGCAACGCCGAGAGTGGCGAGCTTTTCGGGTGTGAACGGGTTATGGATGCGGTGAGCACTTTCGGTGATGTTGAAAATCCGTGGAATGTCCA
>JAFGDW010000132.1 GCA_016931935.1 Candidatus Zhuqueibacterota bacterium
AATCGATCGAGAGCAATTTGCAAATCGGCTCGCTCTTCAAAATACAGTTCCAATGCTTTTTGAATATGGAACGATTTTGGACGCTCGGTTTCTTTTGATACTTTGTCGAGCGCGTCTGCTAATTTTTCCGGAAGACGTACAGATAGTGCAGAATTCATAATGTAGCTCCTTGTAATTTGTGTATTACAAGATACTACATTTGCCACAAAATATCAAGTATTTATTTTTTGGAAACAGCGAATATGTTTAAATTTGCCTTATTAACTTTGGAAAACAGTTGATCTTTCCCCCCGCCCTAACCCATAAACCCCGCAGTTAGAGTTATGCGCAATTAGCGCGTGTCTACTATTTATTAGTTGAAGCATAGAGAAACCATTATTATATTTAATTGACAGTTAAATATATATTTTATGGAGGTTCCCCTATGCTTCATAATAAGATAAGTCCATTTTTACAATATTGCAAGAATTCAAATTTCTCTAAACGTTCGCTTGAAACACTCGAATTCCGGTTGAATGAATTCAACACGTTTATTCAACAACAAGCTGTTCCCACAATCGAGCAAATCGAATATCACCATCTCGTTCAATTTGTTGCTGACTATGGAACACCATCACCGTCAGTCAAAAAAGTGCGCGTATGGAGTCTGAACCGTTTCTTCCATTACCTGAAACTTCAACAGCTTATCCCGCAGAATGTTGCCGCGCCTTTGCCGTATCCCAAAATCGAAAAGAAGATCGCCAAATTCCTGACCGATGACGAATTCAAGCGCATCCTGCACTACTTTTTCCAACACAGCAATGATAGGCTCGGACTCAGGAATCTGGTCATGATCATGCTCATGGGATTTCTGGGACTCCGAACGTCAGCCATTGTCGCCATCAATATCCGGGATGTGGATCTGATCGAAAGCCGGCTATGGATCCATGAAAAAGGCTATTGGGGACAGACCAAAAAGGTCCTCCCGTTGCCACAAGTATTATGTCATGTGCTGGTCCACTATATCAACCAACTGGATCAAAACCAGGAACCACTGTTTATATCAAAACGCAACCAGCGTTACTCGCCGCGCTCGCTGCAAACGTTATTCAAAAACGTCGCCGGGCAACTGGGCATCGACAAACAACTGCATCCCCATCTGTTTCGCCATACCACAGCCACACAAATCAATCAGGTCGCCGGATTGCAAATCACCCAATTTCTGTTGGGACATCAGCGCATGGCCAACACCGATCACTATGCCCATCTCAATCCGGACAGTTACGCAGAACACATGAAACAGCATCCCTATATGACATTTGACCTATAGATTGGAGATACGATCGTGAAAACTATCATCGAACAATTTCGAAAAGAACTCATTGATGTGGCGCTCTACCGCGACGATACCGTCACCACCTATATCGCCTGCATCTATCAGTTTGTAACGTTTGTGAAGGACGATAATGGCGGTGATCCTGTTCAGGCCACCGCTTCCCAACTCAAACAATGGATGATACACGTCAAAAAAACCGGAATCAGCAACAGTCGGCTTTCTCATTACAAATGCGCCTTAACAGCCTTTTTTGCTTTTCTTATCAAAATAAAACAGATTGACATGAATCCCGCCGATGCGTTGTTTCCCATGCGCAAAACCAAGGTCTGAACGAAACCAGCCGATCGATCGCGACACGGCTTACAAGCTGCTCAAAGCAGTCGATCGCTCGTCCTGGATCGGCGAACGGGATTTTATGATCATCTCGTGCCTGTACGCACTCGGCATGAGACGACAGGAAGTTGCCACACTTAAACGGCGCGACTTTGATCCCAACTTCGATGCGCCCAACAAGATCGGGCTGTTGACCGTTCATGGCAAGGGACGGAAGCAACGGGCGTTATTTGTCGTCGATAAACTCTACGACAAGCTGGTCGCTTACTTTAATCGCCCGGTGGCCAATACGCATCTGAATGTGAAATGCAACCTGAAACACCGGCCGATATTTCCCAGCCGTTACGGCGCCACGCTCACCGGCGATCATATCTGGCGAATCGTCACCCAGGCAGCACAACTGGCCGGGATTACGCAACGAATTACACCCCACGTGTTAAGACATTCATTTGCCACAGAAATGTATCAGCTAAACACGCCGCTGGATGACATCGAAGATATTATGGGACATGAAACCGAAGCCGAAACCGCCCTGTATATCCATGTCCCGGAACCCATGAAAAAGCAGGCGTTGGAGATGATCTCCCTGCAGGGACAATACTCATGGCCATACATGCAGGGCGGCGCATCCAGGCTGTTATCATAAACGAAAGGACATCTCGTATGAATCCATCACACGCAGTGAGCGCTCAACAATTTTTTGGCTATATCGAGTCGTTTATCGAATACAGAACAACCATCTATGACATTAGCGAGCAAACCGTCAAAAGCAATCGTATCGATATCAAGCTGTTCAAAGACTTTTTGGACATGAAAGATTATCAGTTAATTACCGGCAAGGCGGTCATGGATTTTCAGTATTATCTGAAACAGCAGCGACTCAACTGCGGCGCTTCGATGAACCGCAAGTTGTTTACGCTCAGAGCCTACTCGCAATACCTGAAGGGCGAGAGCATTCCGTATGTCGACGCCTTGCCATTCGCCGACATACTCAAATGCCGTCAGGGATACCGAAGCCGGCCCAATGCGTTGACCAAACAGCAAGTCAAATTATTTTTTGACTCCATTGAGCAGAACAACTGCATGGCTGTCAGAAATTATGCAATCTATGCTACGATGTATAAATTAGGACTTCGCGTCGGGGAAGTCCATCAGCTCGATCTTGAGCATATTGATGTTGACAATCGAAAAATCATGGTGACCGGCAAAGGCAAAAAACAACGGACCCTGCATCTCGACGATGAAATGATGGCCGTCTTAATCCAATGGTTCGCCGTTAGAAAACAGTTTCTGAATCACGATACGGAAAGCGCTCTGTTTATCTCCAAAAAGGGCAACCGTCTGGCGATTCGAACCATTGAAGATAATTTCCAACAACTGCTTAAAAACGTAACGCTCAATGTGCATTTCCATGTTACCTGTCATTCGCTCAGACATGCGTTTGCGTCACATCTCAATGATGAAGATGTGGATATATTAGTCATTCAGGATCTGTTGGGACATGCCACACCCAAAACGACTGCCGATTATTATATTCATCCGTCGGAAAAACGTGTCAGGAAAGCATTGGAAAAAATGTCTGGTGTTATTTATATGACGCAGTTAGTCAATAACGGATTTATTAAGTTTCAATCAAGCTATCAAAAGCGGGAGTGAAGCGAATGGAGTCGATCGGTTGATGTTTATAGATGATGGTGGGGATAAACAAAATTGTCAGGAGACGTATGTCTTGATAGCGCTCTTTTTTAAATAACGATTGCTTTTCAAAGAACAAGCGGTTATATTATTTCATCTGCTGTTGTTTCTTCTATGCTGATGCTGCTTTTGTTTCTGCCTAATTGCGCATAACTACAAACTTTACTGCGAAACGATAACCGGCGCCGCAGTAGCGCACCGAACATGACTAAAAATAAGAGTTTGACTAATGTACAGGATTCTGGATTTCAGCAGCAGCAAAGGCGTCCGGTTTATTGAAAGTTAGCGCAATAGATGCAAATGAGCGTATCCCTAAGATGAATAAAATATATAACGAAAGAATTGCATACCGAAGGAATAGGACACTAATGTCTTCCACAGAGTCATTTTTTTAGAAGATTGAATGATAAATTTCAGAAGGTATAGATTATTCTCAGCTTAAACGACTTTTCCATTTTTCAGGATTTTGTGAAGTGTGAAAGATACTATAGACAAACACCTTACTCTCAGCATGTTCATAAAAAATCGCATATGGAAATCGCCTTACTAATGCACGATGATATTCATCATAAACCTTGGGGTAGAGTTCAGGTGTCCGACAAATTTTCTGAATAGTAGAATCCACACAGCTTAGAAATTCTTCTCCCAAGCCGGATCGGCGCTCTTAATACCAGTTATACGCTTCATCGATATCCTGCTGCACTTCTGGTGCAACTATTAACTCAACGCCCATAACGACTTCGAATTCTTTGTTTTACATTATCCCAAGAAAGGCCTGATGCTGGAAATTTCTTTAAGTTAGTCTTGCGACGATCTAATTCTTTTTTTTGCCAATCATGTATTGGGACTTCTGATGGAGTAGAAGCAAGATCATCCCAAAGGTCCTCAACGAGTTGAAGTTTTTCTGGTGGACTTAAGTCTAAAATGGATATATCATTAGCATTCATTGTTACCTCTTTATTTATTCCAATTTTCCTATTATAACTCAAATTTAACAATTTTTATCATTTGTTGCAAGACTTAATGTCAACTTGGATCGAATTGCAGACCGCCATTAGATTAGATGTTCAGTGGTACAACGATTTCTTTAAGTAGTACTGATTAATATGCCCCGCGCTAATGCGATGATGAGCTTCGCCGCGTTTTTTGCGGCGTGAGTTCCATCATCTAGTCAGCCGGCAAAAAATAGCCGTTACGA
>JAFGDW010000133.1 GCA_016931935.1 Candidatus Zhuqueibacterota bacterium
CTAGATGTGAACGCAGTTTCGTTTTATTTACTTATGTCAGCATCAGCTCATCATCGCTTTAAGCCGACGCTCTTTGTCGGCTTAAATTTACTTAGGCGAAACCGGGCGATGTGCCATGTCATAGTGTTTATGAGAATATGTGCGATATTGCCAGTTATTAACATATCATTTTACAGATTTAGAAAGTTGGTTCTGTCGTTCACTCTTGGATTCCTGCACAAAAATGAACACAAACCCACATGAGCTAGTCGATTGAAGAGTAAGCTTATGTGGTTTTTTATGTTTACAATGATGTGCATTTTAAAACCATTTCATCGTTAATTGTAATTATTCAATATTCTATATTGTCAAATGTGTATCTATTCATACGTGTTGTCATTCCGGCACGCCACGGCGCATCTGCCTATGGTATGATGTCTCACACAAAAACAGTGCGAGAAAACCGGAATGACAGGTAGCTGAATAGTAACTCAAAGGTTGTATTGTCTCGCCATTCATGCTTTCCCGATGTGTCGGAACCCCAGCATGAAGCGACGCAATCTCTTCACGCTGAGCGTTTCATCAAGCTCAGGAAGAACTCCGTTGAAGTGTGAAAGTTAATATATTGATCCTGATCACTACCATTTATTGAAAAGATACAGCTAATTGATGAGTTTAGTATAAAATTGTGTGAGCTTGATAACAACAAAATATAAAAATGTGGTAATGGTTCTACAGTTCTCGGTTTCCAGTTCCCGGTTGATTTATAAAGCATAATATATGTAGTTTTCTATTTAAAATGATTTCGAAATACCTATAAAACTCAACATATACAACACATAAACATGGAACCCTGAACTTTGAAGCTCTGAACTATTACAAAATGTGAAAGGAGTAATTATGCCCACCCAAACAAATCCCGTCAATTGGTTTGAAATACCAGTCAGTGATTTGAAACGTGCGACCGCATTTTACGAAAACATTCTTAATTATAAACTTTCAGTCAATGAAATCGGCGCATTGAAAATGGCCTGGTTCCCAATGGTTGAAGGTGCGCCTGGCTCAACCGGGACGCTCATAGAATCGGACGCATATACACCTTCCTATGAAGGTAGTTTAGTCTATTTTTCTGTTGAAAATATTGAAGCGGTACTGGAAAAAGTTAAACAAAATGGCGGCAAAATTATCAATGGTAAAATGAGTATCGGTGAATATGGCTTTGTAGCGCACTTCGAAGACAGTGAGGGTAATCGGGTTGCCTTGCACTCAAATGAATAGATATTTTTTAAAGACTTAATTTTTTTTGGATTTTAAATCCGACAATATATGTCGGGTATTTAGACGGAGCAAACAAATGGCAATATGGAAAAAAGTAGCATCGGAAAATGAGTTTGATGAACATACCCGTGTGGTGATGGACAATGGTACTGGTATCGCACTTTTCAAATTAGATGATGGTATTTACGCAATCAATGATCAATGCTCACATGCACAGGGGTCTTTATCGGAAGGCGATGTTTATGACGGTCAGGTGGAGTGTCCACAGCACGGAGCAATGTTCGATATTAGAACCGGGAAAAATTTGAGCTTCCCGGCTGTAACACCCGTAAAATCCTATCCGGTCAAGGTGGAGAATGGTGATGTATATGTGGAATTGGATTAAAACGTGAGCCGTGAAATGTGAAACTATTATATAAAAACTTATTGTTATTATAACGAGTTTCAATGAGTTTTTCTATCCCCAGGTGCTTCATTACAGTTTTTCTCACTGCTCTCGGTGCTCCTTATTCGTTTCTCATTTCATGATTTATGTTTCGTAAAGAATTTACTGTTAGTCATTCTTATAAAACCATCCGAATTCGCCTTGAATTTATTCATGCCAATTTCAACAAGAAAGGAGCAGGAATGAAGAATAAAATACTTTACTGCATATTCATCATTAACATATGTGCCACCTCATTCAGTCTCGCACAAACCAATGATTGGGACGATGTTCCCGATAATGTCAAACGCAGCAAAGCCTACAAACGCTTGCGTTATTTTTATGAACCCCGTATGTACCCCCTTAATAAAATTCCCATGAAAACATATTTTCGCGCCCGCAACCAGGCAATTGCCCAGCAACACATGCTTCTGAAATCGACTGTAGGACAGGATATTACCTGGAAAACACTTGGGCCACATGGCTCGGTGTCGACAATCGGACACTGGGGTATTGTCAGCGGTCGCGTGCGGGCAATCGCAGTCGATCCGAACAACGCCAGCCGTGTATTCATCGGTGCAGCTTCGGGGGGGATTTGGCGTTCATTCAACGGGGGAATTGACTGGACCGATATTGGCGATGGCATGGAGGCATTGACCTTTGGCGCCATTGAAATTGATCCAAACAATACAGATGTTATTTATGCCGGAACCGGTGAATGGAATTTTTCCATCTCGCGCACATATTATGCCGGCAACGGGATTTACAAATCCACCGATGGCGGCGATACCTGGCAGCCGCTTCCCGTACCGTTTGATTCTGTTTCACATGTATCTGCCATTAGCATCAGTCCCTTTAATTCCGGCGTTGTGTTTGCAACGACCTCGGATGGACAGGCTGGCGCACCAGACACACTTAAGGGCGTGTGGCGGTCCCTGGATGCCGGTGCAACGTGGAATCCTGCTAGTACAATTCCGGGAGTTGCAGCCCATGATGTGAAAGCACATCCTGCGGTCGATAGTCTGGTTTATGCTGCTGTTGGAAGTGGCATCCGTTCATCCAGTGGCGTTTGGAAATCCGTGGATAACGGAGCAACCTGGCAACGGAAAAATATCGGCTTGCCGCCAGCAACACAAATCCACCGTATCCATTTAGCTGTTTCCCGCGCTAACACAAATTTCATTTATGCTGTTATTTATACGAATACAAAGGACAGCGTTAACACTCAGGTTTTCAAATCGTCCAACCGGGCGGAATCGTGGTTTCAGATAGCGCCTGGTTACAAGTTTGGTTCCGGGGGGGAAGACGATTATCGTGATCAGGGGTATTATGACTTGTTCATCGCAGCCAATCCGTCGGATGCCAACGAAGTTTATGTGGGAAATGTGGAAATTCATCAATCGACTGATGGTGTGAATTTTAATGTACTTTCTGTAAATCCGCTCTTTCACACATGGACGCAAAGTCCGATGCATGTGGATTATCACAAAATGGTATTTGCACCGTCCAATCCGCAAATTCGCTATGTCGGCTGCGATGGCGGCTTGTACCGTTCCGGCGATGGCGGCACAACCTGGACGGATCGCAATGAAGGACTCAACACACTGCAATTCTACCGGATTGCTGTAAATCCCAATCGCATTACCGAATTTGTCGGCGGCGCGCAGGATAATGGCATTATGGCCCAGTTTGATGCCAATCCCGGCAGCGAACAGCAATGGACAGAAGTCTCCACTGGTGATGGCTTCGCCTGTTTGTTCGATCCTGTCAATGCTGACCGGGTGTACGCCTCCACGCAAAACCTGCATATCAAACGGTCGGACCTGGGATTGGCGAATTTCAGGTTTTTAGCGGTTGATGTTACGAACGGCATCAATGATAAGGAACGCGACAAACAATTTACCGGTCCCTTTTTAATGCATCCACGTAATACACAAACACTGTTTGCCGCAACCACGCGCATGTATCGCTCGGATAATCGAGGCGACAATTGGTCGATTGTCAGCAATCCGATTGATTCATCCAATGTTGTGGATTTTGATATTCATGATGCAAATCCGCTGCGATTTGTAGCCTGCACGGCAAGCAAAAATGTATGGGTTTCTGATAATGACGGCAAAGATTGGACGGATAAAACCAGCGGACTGCCAACACTCTGGCATTCGCGGGTTAAGTTCAGTCCGCACGACGAAAACACGATTTTTGTCGTCAACTCTGGTTTTAGCGATGGGAAAAAAATCTATCGCTCGACTGATTTTGGCGATACCTGGGAAAATATCTCCGGCAATTTGCCCAATGTGCCGTGTAATGACCTGTTCATCGATCCACATATTCCCGACAACTTGCAAATGTACGTCGCCAATGATGTCGGCGTATATTCCACAAACGATGGCGGCCAATTCTGGCAATTGGAAAGCAACGGCATGCCAATTGTACCGGCGATCGATTTCGATTATGTGTTCAGCGAACGCTTGTTGGTGGTGGCGACCCATGGCCGGTCTGCATTTCAAACACGATTGCCATTAATTT
This sequence comes from Candidatus Zhuqueibacterota bacterium, assembly GCA_016931935.1. Classification (GTDB taxonomy): domain Bacteria; phylum Zhuqueibacterota; class Zhuqueibacteria; order Thermofontimicrobiales; family Thiofontviventaceae; genus Thiofontivivens. The sequence goes on from JAFGDW010000133.1 coordinate 4,211, forward strand.
CGCTGGCGCTGTTTTCACCGAATGGCGGAGAAAAGTTAGCAGTTGATGCAGAATATGAAATTCGCTGGGTAGGTAATGGTTTCTCCAATCCGGAAACAATCCGGTTGGAATATTCAATCGATAACGGCACGAATTGGGATATAATTGAAGTCGCGGCTGAAAACGATGGCAGCTATCTCTGGCGTGTGCCTAACACAGCAAGCAATCAGGCACGGGTGCGGGTTGTCGATCCGGATAACAATGACATTAGTGACGAAAGCAATGCACCGTTTGAAATTTTTGTTGATCCGCAATTCGAAATCGTTCATAGCATTCCATTCACCAATGATATAAGCACGTTTACCGGCGCAAGCTGGGGCGACTATGACAATGATGGCGATCCCGATTTAGCCTTCACATCGGAAGCGACCACCGATGCTCACGTTTACCTGCTCCGCAACAATGGCAGTGGTTCATTCTCCAAAGTACTGTCGGGTCCGTTTGGTGAAGTGAATAAGCAATCCAACGGCTGTGCCTGGGGTGATTACGATTCCGATGGCGATCTTGATCTTTTTATCGTTAATATCCAGCCTCCCAATTCTTTATTCCGATATGACGGTGGCGGAAATTTTGTGGATGTTTCGGAAACTGCATTGCCACAAGTGTTGGTAGAATGCACAAGCGCCAGTTGGGCCGATATTGAGCGTGACAACCGGCTCGACCTGTTTGTTACCACCGGCCCTGGCGAGCGCAATATGTTGTTCCGGCAAACCACTCCCGGCCATTTTGTACATATCTTTTTCGATGGTGAATTCGATTCCCGCTCTTGTGCTTTCGGTGATTACAATAATGATGGCTATCCGGATTTGTATGTTGGCAATTATGATAGCCCGAATAACTTATATGTGAATAATCACGATGGCTCATTTTCGCCTTATCCTCACACATTGGAATTTGTGGTGCACGATACCACAGCTACTACATCCGTAAGTTGGGGGGATTATGATAATGATGGCTTTTTAGACCTGGCTGTCGTAAATGGCATTGATACACAGGAAGACGCACTGTATATTAATCAGGGGAACGGACACTTCGGCAAGTGGCAAGCGGCTGTCACATTTTCCGTACGTGCGAATGGTAAATCCGGTGCATGGAGCGATTATGATAACGATGGTGATCTTGATTTTTACGTGGCCAATGATGGACAAAATGTTTTGTACAAAAATGTTGTGAACGAAGGCTTACCCAACAATATAAAATTTCTGCCGCAACCGGATCATAACATTTCCACAACCATCGAGCATTCCAACAGCATGGCCTGGGCGGATATTGATAGTGATGGCGATCTCGATCTGGTGATTGCCAATGGCGTGGTTGGAACATCGGACAAACAGAAAAACATGTTAGTTAAGAACAAGGGGAATGGCAACAATTGGCTGGAAATTCGGCTTGTTGGACGCGTGTCCAATGCCACGGGTATCGGGGCAAAAGTAAAGATTAAATCGCGTCAGAATTTTTCGGACATCTGGCAAGTGCGGGAAATTTCCGGACAGACCGGCAAAGGCCAGAATAGCATGGTTGCTCATTTTGGTCTGAAAAACACCGTAACGGTCGATTCTATCGTGGTGGAATGGCCGAGCCGCAGTGTTTCCACATTGGGTTCGTTCGCAGCCAATCAGGTGCTTACCATTTACGAGCGCGAAACCAACTACTTTGTGCAGACCAGCGCTGGTGATTTGACGGCAGTACGTGGTAAATTCGTCGGCGGCGCCTGGGGTGACTTCAATAATGATGGCTGGGAAGATGTACTGTTTGTGAATTCTGAAAAGAACAATGTGCTGCTGCAAAATACCGGCAATGGTAATTTAAACGAAGTCCGCGGTACACCGTTTGCCGATGCAAACGATCGATCTACCGGCGCGAGTTGGGGCGATTTCAACAATGATGGCTATCTCGACCTGTTCATCACCAATACCGATGACCAACCTAATTTTCTGTATCAAAATCAGGGACCACCCAACTTTGGGTTTGCACCTGTGTTTACGGGGCAGTTTAATGGCGATAAGGGTAATTCCACATCGGGTAGTTGGGGAGATTATAATAATGATGGCTTTCTTGACCTGTTTGTGAGCAATGGAGGTAAGAACGCCCGCAATTTTCTCTATCGCAATGAAAAAGGTGAGAATTTTGTGCGTGTGACAAACGATATTGTGGCTGTGGACGAAGCATCATCCAGCGGCGCGAATTGGGTGGATATTAACAATGATGGTGATATTGATCTGTTCGTGACCAACGACGATGGTGTGGATGACCTCTATGAAAATAGTGGCGCACCCGACTTCAAATTCAATCGACTTGAAAATGCCGGCAAACTGGTGCAGGATGCATTTCCATCGATTGGCAGCAGTTGGGGCGATTTTAATAATGACGGTTTCCAGGATGTATATATCACTCGTGACCGGCCGAATCGTCTGTACCTGAATAATGGTAATAATACCTTCAAACATATCGCCGATGGCGGACCAGGCGTTGAAGATGATAAAACCTCGTTCTCCAGTGCCTGGGGCGATTGGAATAGCGATGGCTACCTTGATATTACGGTCACCAACAGTGACAGCACAACCATGTACATGAATACCACGGAAAATTCATTCGGTAAGTTTATCGAACGTGCGTTGGCGTTGACCGGCGCCGGTCATGTGGGTGCGAGCTGGAGCGATGCGGATAACGACGGCAACCTGGATTTACTCATCACAAATTTGAGCCCGAACGATCCGAGTCATCTGTTTAAAAACACCCATAAACAGGGTAAGCACTGGTTGCAAGTTCAGTTAATCGGTACCAAGTCTAACAAGGCTGCGATTGGCGCAAAAGTGCTCGTAAAGGCGGTATTGAATTCCAAGTTGGGAACGCCTGTTTGGCAAAATCGTGAGATTTTTTCGCACACCGGTCGCGGTAATCAAAACAGTCTGATTGCCACATTCGGCTTCGGTCCGGACGGTTCGGTTGTCGATAGCCTGGTAGTGAATTGGCCCGGCGGTACCGAAACCGTTCTGACCGATGTTCCGCTCGGACAGCGGATTGTGATTCGTGAAGAAAGCGACAAAGCCAGTTTTAACCTGGCGACCAAAAGCAATATTTCCGGCGCGGAGTTGTCTTCCAGTGCTGCCTGGGCTGATGTGGATAGTGATGGCGATGATGATTTGTATATCACCCATCGCGGCAATCGTTCCAATGTGCTTTATATTAATGATGGCGAAGGTCAGTTCAAAAACGAAACCGGCAGCGCATTGGTGAAGGCAGCGTTCAACTCGTATGCGAGCAGCTGGGCAGATTATGATAATGACGGCGGATTGGATGTGGTCATTGCCAATTTGAATGAATCCAACCAATTCTTTATCAATCGTGGTGGTGGTGAGTTCACTGATGCATCTGAAGCGCTCGGTCTTGATCCGGCAGCTTCGGTTTCCGCAAGCTGGGGTGATTTCAATAATGATGGCCTGGTCGATCTGGCAATTGCTAATTCGGGCGAACCGAGTGTGATTCTTGAAAATATGGATAAAAAATTCAGAACATTGAATGTTCCGTCGCTTACTGAGAATAATGTGTTTTACACATCAGTCAGTTGGGCCGATTTTGATCGGGATGGTGATGCTGATGTTTTCTTCACCTGTTACGATCAGGAAAATCGCCTGTTACGCAATGATGCGAAAGGTGACTTTACACTGGTGACAGAGGCACCGTTCAGTGTCGATCAGGGAAAATCGAATGGTGCGAGTTGGGGCGATTTCAATAACGACGGCTTTATTGATTTGTACATCACGAATGAAGGCGGTCCCAATTTTCTGTATCGCAATAATGGGAATGGCCGTTTTAGCAAGGTTACTCATGGTGCTCCGGTTGCCGATAATGAGCCGTCGTTTGGCAGCGCCTGGGTCGATTTTGACAATGATGGTGATCTCGACCTGATGGTTGCCAATATGAACAAACCAAACACACTGTTCCGTAATCTTGGAAACGGTGCTTTCGAAAAAATTTCTGATGACGAGCTCAGCGCCGATTCATTTCCATCCACCGGCATAGCCTGGGCAGATATTGATCGCGATGGAGATGTTGATGCAATGGTCGCCAATCTGGAAAAGCCTGATCAATTGTTTCTTAACGAATCGGGTAAACGAGCGTGGATTCAACTCCAACTTATTGGTCGGGAATCGAATCGTGCAGCAATTGGCGCTCGTATTCATGCACTCGCTCAAATTGATGGCCGACCGATTTGGCAAATGCGTGAAATTTCTGCGCAAACCGGTGGCGGAAATGGTAGTCAGAATAGTTTGATTGCAACGTTCGGACTCGCTAACGCAAGCAAGGTCGATTCGTTGGTGATTTACTGGCCGAATGGATTTGTCCAAATTGAAACCGGTATGAGTGTAAACAAATTATTTAAAATTGAAGAAGAACAAACACAAACCGACGTTGCATCTTCAGAATCAATACCGGAAACATATAAACTGTATCAAAACTTCCCCAATCCGTTTAATCCGGTGACGAGTTTGCAATACCAGATTCCGGAGCGAAGCCATGTCCGTTTGGTAATTTACAATATGCTCGGCGCTGAAGTGGCAGTTGTTGTCGATAAACAGCAACCGACCGGTGTGCACACTACATTGTGGGATGGGACGGCGCATGCATCCGGCGTGTACCTGATCCGCATGGATGCTGAGTCGCTGGAGAGCGGCAAAATATATTCAGCGCGACAGAAAATGATGTTGATAAAGTAACTGATGGCGGTCTGCCTCGGGTTGTATCGTTGGGAATGCCAAAGCAGCCGAATGCCGTATGATTCACATGGCAGAGCCATGTTACTATGTTAAGCGATAATCGAGAAGCAATTAAAATACACCGAAGGTGTAAGACAACGCAGCCCAGGGTCGAGCGCAGCGACACCCTGGGTCCACCAAAGAAAATTTGATCGAACTCTGAAGGAGTTCAACATGCACGGATTGTAATATATTAAGAAGTCGTATCCAGTTAATAATTGTCAATAATACTATCCAGAAGATCGCTCTTATCGCAATTTTGAATACGTTTCCAATTAGGGACTGGAAACGAAGACCAACGATAATATAAGAAGGAAAGGAGAATATTATGAAGAAACTACTACTATTTTTGTTAATACCGACGGCGGCATTTAGCCAACACAAATTAACACTTTACTTTGAAGGATTTACCCCCCATGTTGGTCAGCCATTGTTCATTCGGGTGATTGAAAAAGCGCGAGCTGTTGAAGTTGGCCGCCAATATTATCCTGTTATAACCGATCCAGCTTTCGATATTGATTTATACGTCTTAATTGCTGGCAACAGTTATCAAATTGATTATTACGCAGATTTAAATTTGAATGGTGAATACGATGCGCCGCCAACAGATCGTGCCTGGAGAACGGAGGTCGGCCCAGTCAGCGGGGATACGGAAATGACACTGACGCACAATACAAATTTCACCGATATCCAGTTTCCTGCCCCACTCTCGATGGTGGATCTGGTCGATGACTATTCAGGGAAATGGATAAATCCGACATTTTCGGTTGAAGATAATGTCCGCTGGTAATTTTTCTTACAATGAAGAAATAAATGAACTGACTGCCGAATGGCAATCGTGGGGATTATTGGGCAATTCTGATCCTATGACATTTCGAATGACGGGTGAATTAGAAACTGAGCCGGGCGTCGCAACATTTATGGCAGAAGCACCCTGGGAGGGAGCCGTTTCATTATACTTTGGCCAAATTTCCGGTGATATTATTTATGCCGAGCGCGGAATTACAGCTACGGTGTTTGGGAATTATGGCGCCGGTCAGCTTATTGCGTACTACGTGATGCCGACAATCGCTGCGGAAGAATACACCGTTCTGCAACGTGAATTTACTGCGACGGATGTGTCATTGGAAAATAATAGCAGGTTACTGGCGGATTATGTCCTTTTCCAAAATTATCCGAACCCATTCAATCCATCAACCAAAATCAGTTTTTATGCACCGACGCTCCAATACGTCTCACTAGAGATATTCAATTTGAAAGGTGAGAAAATAGCTACGCTGGTGAACGGTGAGTTGCCGAGAGGTGTTCATAACTATACGTTCGATGCCTCAGAACTGGCTTCGGGTATTTATTTTTACCAGTTGAGAGCGGCCGGTTTCATTCAAACCCGGAAATTTACTTTGCTGAAATAAACGGATAGCGAAGGACAATTTAAATGAAATTAAAGTTGACTCCCGTAATTCCCAGTGTCTCATTTGGAATATCTTTAGCAGCTCTGTCGTAAGTCTCACAAGGTCGAACCTTGTTGGTTATCATTCCAGTCAGAGACTATGACCAATGGAAAAAAATTAAAAACGGAGTTTACAATGAAAAATGTAGCTGGCAAATTCTGTGCATTTAGTCTAGTCATTGTCATTTCACTATTAAATAATAATTTGTTCGCCCAGGTTAAAATTAATCAAAGCGTATTTAGCAATGGCGCCGCAGTCGTTTCGAATGGAACCCACAAAATTATCGGAACTGTCGGCCAACCAATAATCGGGACGAGCGCAAGCGATAGTCATGTGCTCCTGGCAGGATTCTGGTACCAAAATATCGATTTTTACACGGAGATTAAATCGATTGATGCTGACCTTCCATTAAAATTTCATTTGGATCAGAATTTTCCCAACCCATTCAATCCATCGACGATGATTCAGTTTACGCTGCCGAAAAACGCGCATGTGGTTCTCAAATTATATGACTTGGTTGGCCGGGAAGTAACGACACTCGTGGATGAAGATCGTGAAGCTGGTGTGCATCAGGTGACATTTGAAGCCGGGGAATTGCCCAGCGGTATTTATTTGTACCGGATTCAGGCGGATGGGTATGTGTCAATCAGGAAGCTGACATTGCTGAAATAGCAATAAGTATGTGCTACGCACTTTTGAAGTGCGTAGCACATAGAATCGAGTTCAACAAAAGGTAACAAAATTTTTTTGCCCAAAAATAAGACTTTTTTGATCTAATTTAAACTGTCAAATTTGACAGAATCAGGAGGAATACATGGTAGAACAAAGATCGCGAGGATATTTCACATTATCGTCGCTGATGTTGTTATTAATGGCGCTGCTTATATTCAGCAGTTGCAATAAAAAGTCGGTTCCTGAAGGACAGGTGCAAAATTCCACAAGTCAGAAAATAACCGCCTCGCAGTCGGTAATGCCATTTAAAATTCGGATTGCTGAAGGTGGTGGATTTACCGGGCAAACCAGCGGGTATACCCTGGCGGCAGATGGTACACTCACGCATTGGCAACAACTGCCCGGCCAACCGGAAAAAGTCGTTTGGACACGGAAAGTAGATGCAGGGAAAGTATCTGAATTAAAACATCAACTGGATGATAGTGACATAGTTGGGAAGCAATGGCTGGAAACCGGTAATATGACGACATCGCTGACATATGAATCTGGCTCAACGACACACATGTGGTCGTGGGCCGGAACTGGTACTGATGGGAAGATGCCGGAAGAATTGAAAGCATGGTATACGGATTTTAAAAGCGTTTGCAAGCAAAATTAATAAGATGTAATGATTTTTAACTTTTTTCAGGAGTGTTGCTGAATTATGTGCGGACATCCCCGTGATTCCATCTCACTGCCCGCAGGCGGGGCGAGATTAGGGGGATGTTCACTGCACAAAGTTAGCAATAACAAGCAATCAACAAGCTCACAAACAACTCACTCAAGGAGAAATTTATATGAAAAAACTATATACTCTCAATTTAAAATTAATTTTCATACTGGCAATAATTGTCGGTGTGACGACTACAACCAATGTATTTGCTGCTAATGACAATTTATCGTTGCAGCAACAATGGCAAAAAAAACAAGCTACCAAAAAAAAAGGCCGCGTTGACCAGCAGGAACTTCGACAAATTAGCGAGCGTCTTGCTGATGCGCCACAAATGAAGAGCACGCAACGCCAAACGCAAACCGTAAGTCCGGCTTTGCAAACGTTATTCAATAGCGGGCAGACAAATAGCATAGCGTTGAATCGGACTTCAATGTCACTACGAAACAGCAAGATTGTATATTCCGAAACCAATGGAACGCCTGTTTCCATCACAAAATCAATTAATAGCAAGCAAAACTCATCCACGAATCATCTGGAAAAGATTACGCCGGCCTCGGCGACCGATGCAGCTTACACAATTTTTGAAACCAACCGTGATGTGTTCCGCATCGATTCTCCCCGGAACGAGTTACATGTGAGTAGTGTAACCACAGACAAATTCGGAAAATCACATATCGTTTTCAAACAGTATTATCAGGGTGTGCCTGTGTGGGGCAAGGATCTGGTTGTACATTTAGCGCCGCAGGGTGATATGTACGCTTTCAACGCCCGCTATGCGCCAACACCAAACCAATTAAAACCAAAAGATCTGCGCGTTTCGCAACAGCAGGCAATTGAAATTGCGACGACTGATTTATCCCGCACAACGGACATAGTCCAATTTAGTGAGTTTAATAAAAAATTTCTGAAATATAATGGTCCGGTAGCCACACAATACATCCGTATTTCACCGGATACACAACAGCCACGGCTGATTTGGCATGTACAAATCCGTCCCAATTTCCGGGATAACTGGTTTTACTTTGTCGATGCGATTACCGGTGATATACTTGAACAGTACAATGCCACGAATTTCGATGGCGCATCCACCGGATCAGGTATCGATCTGCAAGGCATTCCACGCACATTAAATGTGTTTGAACAGGACGGCGCCTTTTATATGATCGATTCATCGCGACCGATTTGGCAACCCACGCAACCCGACGTATTGAATGATCCCAAAGGCGCGCTGTGGACGCTGGATGTTCGGGGAAACGATCTGAGCAATCAGGTTCAAATATTTCAGGTATCTTCTCCCAATAATACATGGAGCGATCCCACTGCTGTGTCTGCGCATTATAATGTCGGTGAAGTATTTGCATATTATCATGATGTGCATGGCCGACAGGCAATTGATGGTAGCGGCAGTACAATTATTTCAATTGTCCATGTCACCGATGAAGGCCAACCAATGGACAATGCGTTTTGGAATGGCGTAGCTATGGCTTATGGTGATGGAGATTTTGCATTCGAATCCCTTGCCGCCGCGTTGGATGTGGCAGCTCATGAAATGACCCATGGTGTCATTCAGTCGACTGTCAATCTGGAGTATAAATTCCAAGCCGGTGCGCTAAACGAGTCGCTTGCCGATGTGTTTGGCGTTATGGTGGATAACGACGACTGGACCATCGGAGAAGAAGTCACCAAAACCTCCTACATTACCACCGGCGCATTGCGCAATATGCAGGATCCGCACAACGGCGGCAGTTTCGCCGGACAAGCGGGATGGCAACCGGCTAACATGAACGAATTTGTGCAACTGGACATTAGTCAGGATAACGGTGGGGTACATATAAATAGTGGTATTCCCAACCATGCCTGCTATCTGATAGCAAATGCAATTGGGCGGGAGAAGACGGCGCAAATTTATTATCGTGTCCTCGATGCCCGCTACCTTAACAGCCAATCCAATTTTGTGGATATGCGTTTAGCCGCAATCCGTGCGGCTGGCGAGCTTTACGGTGAGAGTTCAACCGAAGTGGATGCCGTAAAAGCAGCGTTTGATGGCGTTGGCATTACGGGTGATACAGGTTCCACGCCGCCGCCGGATTTGCCTGCCGTTAAAGGTGAGGAATGGATCGCAACCATTAAAGCTGAAGTTGGCGATAATAGCCTGTATCTAGTCCGTCCGATTATTCAAACAAACGAAGATATCGTCCAACTTACACCGACACAACTTTCCACCACCAGCGGTAAACCGATCAGTGTGTCTGATGATGGTACGGTGCTGCTGTTTATCGATAGCGACAATTTTATCCGGTACATTGAATCGACAGGATTTAACGAGCAGGTTGTCAGCGATATGGGTGTCTGGAAATCGCTGGCACTTTCCCCGGATGCCACACGTTTGGCGGCAACGTCTGTGTATGAGGACTCAACGATTTACATTTTCGATCTCGAGAACAGCGCCAACAGTAAGGCCATCAATTTGTACGGCGCTACCACACAGGAAGACGTGAAATCCAACACCACAGTATATGCCGATGTCCTGGATTGGGATTTGAGTGGCACAGTCCTCATTTATGATGCTTTCAATCGTATACCACAATCGAGTGGCGCGGCAATTGAGTACTGGGACATCAATTTGTTAGACGTGGATAATGAAATTATCCTACCGTTATTTCCACCACAACCGGAAGGCATCAGTGTTGGGAATCCGGCATTTGCCCGTTCGAACAGCAATTTCTTTGTATTCGATTATATTGATTACAACGCCGGCACTGATGAAATTTGGGGCGTGGATTTGTTCACAGGCAATACGAATTTAATTGAAGATAACGGTGCATCGATTGGCTATCCGAGATATTCGCCCAATGACAAAAATCTTGTGTTTCAAAAAATGGGTTCGACAAAACCATCACTTTACCAAATTGCATTGGCTAATAACAAAATTCAACCGGCGGGATCAGCTCAAGCATATGTTGATGGTGGCATGCTGCCAACCTGGTTTGCCATTGGTCAGCGCCAACCTACGGATATACCTGCTGAAAATACAACAACGGCACGTCGGTTTGATTTAAAACAGAATTATCCCAATCCGTTCAATCCCGAAACATCAATCAGCTATCAACTTTCTCAATCCGCCAATATTAATCTTATTGTTTATGAGGTTCAAGGTCGGGAAGTGGTGCGCCTTGATTACGGAAGTAGGCAGGCAGGTGACCACACAATAACCTGGAACGGGCGTGATTTGCACGGTAACCTGGTTTCGAGTGGAATATATCTTTACCGGTTACAAGTGATGCCAGCAAATGGGAAAGCAGAAAGTATGACGCGAAAGTTGACATTGTTGAAGTAAACATGTGTATTGACATGGGGCTTTGTCACAAATCTGAAGTTTTCAGATTTCTTCATACTGAATGAAGTCGACGCATATTGTTTTGTCATAACATCATCCTTTGACACGCTTAGGATGAACCGTAAAACAATTTATGATACTGTCCAAAGGATTTTAATTTATCAAGCGTAAGAACAAAATAGAGGAGTAAAATTATGTCACGATTTCTAATTGAAGTTGAGCACGATAAAGATGAACTGGCCTGCGCACAGGTCGTGCATATTTTTTTATCGACCGGTTCACATTTTCTATCGAATGCGGATTGGGGCTGCCATGACGGCGAACATAAAGCATGGCTTGTGGTGGATACCGACACAAAAGAACAAGCGCGCTCGATTTTGCCATCGGCGTTTCGCAATACTGCTAAAATTGTACAACTGGAAAAATTTACGCTAAAGGATGTCGATAAAGTTCTCCGCCGACACGAGCGAGCAGTTGCTGTTTGAAATTTGTGCCGCGTACAAATTTGATTGAATTATTAAAAGCAGAAAAATGAAAAAAGATTATAATGCGTTCTAATTTTTCCAATATAAGAGCGAAATGATTTTCTGCGGGATTTCTTTCAAAAAATGATGTATATTGACTACTATAACAAAAAACAAGGAGGTTTAAATGGTAACAATTTTTTCGCTTTGGTTGCCGATTTTATTGTCTGCGGTGTTTGTTTTCATCGTCAGCGCTATCATTCATATGGCGTTGCCTTATCATCGCAGTGATTTTACGAAAGTACCGAACGAGAGCAAAGTAATGGAAGCATTACGACAATTTAAAATTCCACCCGGCGAATACATGCTGCCACGAGCAGCAACTTCGAAGGATATGAAATCACCAGAATATCAGGAGAATTTTAAACTTGGACCACGGGCACTTTTAAATGTCATGAAAATGGGCCACGTGAATATGGCGGCAAATTTTATTGGCTGGTTTGTATTCTCAATTGTTGTTAGTATTTTTGCAGCGTACATCTCGAGTCGTGCTTTGGATATGGATGCAACCTATTTATCCGTATTTCGGTTTTCCGGCGCAACGGCATTTATCGCCTACTCCATGGGATTATTTCAGGAATCAATCTGGTATAACCGAAAATGGAGCAGCACGTTCAAATCGGTGTTCGATGGATTCATTTATGCATTAATTACAGGGGCCACTTTTGGTTGGTTGTGGCCTGCCTGACAATGCTCGCAACAGTCTGTTAATGTAAGCACATGCTTGAATTTTCTAAACAGGGTATGGCCTCAGAAAAAATATGCATTTCGTAGACATATAAGATATGGATGACTGTATGCCATGCCCTGCATAAACCCGTCATTTTGTAATAAAGTAACCAGCCATGTCTAACGGTATCAATCTTAAAGCGCTTCAATTGGAATTCCATTGTCTTTCAACTGAAAACAGTGTAGATTGGTGGAGAGTATTGACATAACAAATGTGAGAGGTCAAAATCATGAAACCTGTAAGGACAGTTAAAAAAGTCTTGCATAACCAGCCGACCATGGAGGGCGCCGGTGTTCGTTTGCATCGCGTTTTTGGATATTACCAATTGCCGGATTTCGATCCGTTTTTGTTGCTGGATGATTTCGGTTCCGATGATCCGCATGACTATCTTGCCGGATTCCCGTGGCATCCTCATCGCGGGATCGAGACTGTGACGTATATGCTTGATGGTATTGTTGAACATGGCGACAGTCTAGGAAATAAGGGTGTCATTAACTCCGGGGATGTTCAGTGGATGACTGCCGGAAGCGGAATTATTCATCAGGAAATGCCTAAACGGTTTGACGGAACGATGCGAGGCTTTCAATTATGGGTCAATTTACCCAAATCGCACAAAATGATGGCACCTCGATACCGAGACCTTACATCGGATGATTTTCCGATCGTGGAACCACAGTCTGGTGTCAAAATTAAAATTATCGGAGGTAAAGTCGATGACGTACAAGGGCCTGCTGGCGATTTGGTGGTGGATGTAACATATCTTGATGTCAGTTTGAAATCGGGAACGCATTGGGTATGTCCCGTACCAGTCGATGAGAACGCATTTATCTATGTGTATGAAGGTGATGGGCAAGTTTCGGGCAACCCTAATGATGTTTACAGCAATGGTCAAATCGTTCTGTTTAATCAGGACTCTGCCCAAATTAAAATAACGGCTGGTGCGAAAGGAATGCGCTATCTGTTGGTATTTGGGAAACCATTAAACGAACCGATTGCCTGGCGAGGCCCGATCGTGATGAACACCGATGACGAATTGCGCCTGGCGTTTTCAGAATATCACAACGGCACATTCATTAAATAAGCATCAGATGATTACGAATATGGTTCGCGTACTCGGATGAAAATATTGACCATTATAATTGAAAAAGGAAGGCTCCATGGACGAGCAACTTACCGGTGAATTGAAGCAGCAACTTCTAAGTGCACTCAGAACGGGCAAAAAGATTGAGGCAATTAAAATTTATCGCGAAGCCACGGGCAAAGGATTAAAAGAATCAAAAGAAGCGGTAGAGGCATTTATTGATGAAGTGAAAGTGCAATATCCCGATATGGCTGCAAAGCTTAAACCGGGATGCAGTACATCGATATTACTCACAATGCTTTTTATTGCGTTATGGGTTGTTTCGAATGTGGTACTGTAATTGCGAATGATTAAGGAATAAGAACCAGATAATTTACTCAAAATATGTGAATGTTGAAGTGCGTCATTCCTAAATATTAGTCACAAGTCATACGGTAGACATTATGAAATATAAATTTCTCCCATTAAGAACGTTTGCATTTCTGGGAATGTTAATCCTTTTAATAACTGGTTCAATGGAAATGGATATAGTAACTATGGCACAAGAAAAATCAGATAATTATAATAAACTTACTCCCGAAGAGGAGCGCGTAATTCTTCACAAAGGCACTGAGCGGCCGTTTACCGGAAAATATACGGATTACAAAGCCAAAGGTACATATACCTGTAAACGCTGCAATGCACCACTTTACCGCTCTGATGATAAATTCGACTCCCACTGCGGTTGGCCCAGCTTCGATGATGAAATTCCGGGTGCTGTTCAACGCAAACTTGATGCAGATGGCATACGCACGGAAATTCTTTGTGCAAATTGTGGCGCTCATCTTGGACACGTGTTTTTAGGCGAAGGATTCACCAATAAAAATGTACGTCATTGTGTAAATTCTATTTCCATGAATTTTATACCCGCTGAAGATACAGTCTCAACCCGCAAGGCATACTTTGCCGGTGGTTGTTTCTGGGGCGTCGAGCACTTTTTTGCCAAAGCACCCGGCGTGATTTCAACAACTGTTGGATATATGGGAGGTCACAAAATGAATCCCACCTATTATGAAGTTTGTAACTCGAACACCGGGCATGCCGAAACGATGGAAGTGGAATACGATCCGGCTAAGACCGATTATGAGACGTTGGCCAAACTCTTCTTCGAAATCCATGATCCGACACAGGTGAATCACCAGGGACCGGATGTCGGATTGCAGTACCGGTCAGCTATTTTTTATCAATCGGATGAAGAACGTAAGATTATTGAAAAACTGATTGGTCAGTTAAAAGAAAATGGCTATGATGTCGTCACTGAAGTGGTAAAAGATGATGTATTTTGGCCGGCGGAAGATTATCATCAGGATTATTACGAGAAGACAGGCAAGCAGCCGTACTGCCATGCATATACAAAACGGTTTTAGATGAGGTAGAAAACGGATTTTTATCTACGTTGATTAACTAATTCTACTTTGTCACATTAAAAAGGACTTGCTAATTATTTGAAAATTTAGTATATTGGGGCATGCAAATCAA
>JAFGDW010000134.1 GCA_016931935.1 Candidatus Zhuqueibacterota bacterium
GCTTTAATTTTCCCGGAAAACGTTTTCGTAAACAGCTTTAATATATATCATTCTGGTTAAAAAGTCAAGGAAAAATTTTATTTCTTTTACAAATTTTCCTTACCGAAGCACAATCATTTTCTTCGTACTGACAAAATCACCGACCCTGATCTGGTAAAAGTAAATCCCGGATGCCAGCCTATCAGCATTAAATAATAGCCGATGAATACCAACATCCTGCCTTTCATCGACTAATTCACATATCTTTTCACCCGCTAAATTATAAACGATAACCTTTACCTGGCTGGAAGCTGAAAGCTGGTAGCTGATCGCTGTCAGGCTGTTGAACGGATTGGGATAATTCTGAAAAAGTTCAAACTCACCGGGCATCATTGTATTCGGACGATCAATTTCTGTAGCAATCGTCTGGTCTTCGGGCTGTTGTTTCTGATCATAATAATACCATTCGCCGCCAAAATCAATCAAGGGATCGGGATCAATCAACCTGAGATCAAATATGAGGTCCGTGCTATCTGATGGATTTTGATGCATTTCGACGGCGATTATGTTATTGCCTGTTTTTAGAAACCGCCGGTCATCGACATCGAATGAAACAGCTTTGTAGCCACACGAATTATCAGATGCCGGGGTCGAGTAATAAATATCTCTCGAAGGCATATTCATTCTGTCGATCTCGTGACCATTCAAATAGACGACTGCGCCATTATCATATCTTAATATTGCCGTCAGATAACAGATTGCATCAAGGTCCTCTACAGAAAATTCTTTCCGAAAATATGCTGTTTGGACTTTTGAGATGGTGGTCACCGCTTCGCTGGTTCCATAGCCAAAGGCAGCATGCCCCAACTTCCAATCAAAACAATCATAAAGCAGATCATTCCAGTCCACTGGTTTGAGAGAAGTATCGATCTCGAAAGAAATAACTGCCGATGTATCCATGGCATTTCCAAATTGATCCTTTGCACGGAAGTAAAAAGTATAATTCTGTCCTTGCTCGCCGATGATGATTGTGGAATGCTTTGTCCCGCCCTGGCTTTGTTGGAATTCAAACTTCATATCATCGTACGGTTGATCCACCGGACTGTATCGAACAAATGCCCGCTCGTTCGTTGTAAATTTGAGCGTGACCGTATCGTCATAAGCTGTGAATGATTTGGGCGGTACGAGGGTAAAAGCCGGTGGTGTTTTATCCTCTGTATTCAATTGATAAACATCGGGCAGATCATCTTCGAACAGTGTGAATGGATCATTATGAAAATTAATAAAATCTGGGGCGGTAAGCTGACCTGGATAGGGAGCAAAAAAATGATCAGTGTTAGCATTGCGCCAGACGTGCATGTAGCAAATCTTCCTGGCAGTCGTATCGTTTTTCAAAGCACCAATAAATTTTGTCCAGCATGTGGGATCTTTCAGGCTAATACCCATCTCTGTCAATGCTGCGATTTTGTTGCGCTCATCTGCCATTTGAACGATTGTCCTGAGCATTCTGAATCCATTGGCATAGTTGCCTGAATAGTAGTTGTCATAATCATCCACGCCAAGCACATCGACATATTTATCGCCAGGATATCGCTCCAAATATTCAGCCTCGTTCTTAAAAGGACTGGGAGAAATGGCAAACAATAAATTGTGCACATTTTTCTCATTGGTCAGATAATCGATGGTGAACTGCCATATCTGGTTATACTCCTGTGCTGTGCAATTCCCTCGTCCCCACCAGAACCAGTTTCCCAGGTGTTCGTGAAAAGGGCGAAAAATAATGGGGATCGAATGTCCTTTTTCAGATCGAAGGCTTTTAAAAAAAGTGGCTAATCGATCCAGCCAGGTTTTGAATTTTTCGTGATGAACTCCCCCTGGTAGAATGGAAGCCACAGCCGGTGTTTTATCCCAGGCGCTGCCGCCGCTGAACGGATTGGTGCTGTGGCAGCTAATGGTGTTGATGCCGCCTCGCTCATAAGCCGCCCGAATCCAGAACTTGATCCGCTTGAAATTGACGTCATCCAGATTTTTGTCACACCCCAATTCTATTTCTCCCAGCTCCCAGCCATAAACAGCCGGGTAAGAGCCGCATACATCAAAAATATCCGATCGAGCATCCTCATCCCACCAGCCAATGCCATAAGCGGTATCATCCTGGTGACCAAATAACAAGCCTTTTTTTGATAGCAACCAGAGACTGGTGAATAGATATTTGGTTTCTTTTGTGGCGATTGCATCAACGACTCGAATGTGGTCCACAACAACGCCTGATTCAAAAGTCATACAAGCGTCATGCAAAGCCATGATAGCGTGCTCAATTTCTTCCTCAGTTGATGAATCGTTATTAAACACAATGACAGCACTATCGATGGCAGATTGGAGAATAGCTTTGGAACCAATAGCAAATTGTCCCTCATCGGTTCCCTCAATAGAATTATCAAACAAAGCATTTGCATCTTGAATCGCCTGTGCCAATTCTGTGCGATCGGTGTTTATTTCAACTGCTTCAAATGTCATACCTTTTGTTTCCGAGTTGTTAAAAAAAATATAATTGGAAGCTTCCAGGGTGCCAGTAAATTTTAGGATTAAGAAAGAAAAGAGAAGAATGATGCTCAATTTTGAAGGATTTTTTGTCATGACGCTTCTGTAGTTAAAATTAAATTTCAATACAATAGGATGAATGGATTATTGGAGTGTTTGAGATATGTAACTCCATCAATCCAGAACTCCATTACTCTATTTTTTATGTTGAAAAAATTGAAGACTGATCAACTACATTATTTGCTTACTATGCTCATTACGGATTAAATTTCATACTGATTCCATCGCTTCAAGCGATGGAATCAGTATGTGATCAATTTTTATACGAAAGAATTAATCCAGGACGATTATATCTTTTGTTAACCTATCTGATCACCAGCATCTTTTTGACCTGATTAAAGCTTTCTGTTTTCAAATGGTAAAAATAAATCCCTGAAGACAAATCCGAAGCATCAAATTGTATCACATAATTGCCGGGATTTTGACGCTCATTCACCAATTTAGCGATTCGTTCACCCAGTAAATTGTAAATATTCAATTCCACTTTTTCTGATTCAGCCAATTGATATCGAATCAGTGTTGTTGGATTGAAC
>JAFGDW010000135.1 GCA_016931935.1 Candidatus Zhuqueibacterota bacterium
GAAGGCAACAATCTCTTGGTATTCAACGAAATTATGTCTGCTGTAACGTCCGGCCTTCGACAAGCTCAGGCCTCGGTTCTGAACATAGTATCTGAGTTATATACATAATCATTTTATTTTTTCTTGGTATCTTTTGTGCCTTTGTGGCCTGAAAAATTCCAGAAGATGATGAAAAAAAGACAAAAATTACTTGACTTTTAGAAAATATGTTTGCATATTGTAACTGTACCTATTGAATATATACAGTAGGTGATCTGATAACAATTTTGAGCATTAATGTAATCAGTGCATAATTCTATGATACTTAATCTGACTGACATATCATCCGAGCCTTTGCAGAGCCAAATTGTACGGCAGGTGCGAGCTAAAATCCTGGCGGGTGAATTACCCGCGGAAACATCGCTGCCATCGATCCGCCAATTGGCGCGTGACCATCATGTCAGTGTGATTACGGTGCAACGCGCCTATGAAAGTTTGTTGCGCGACAATTTAATTCATTCGCGCCGGGGCAAAGGTTTCTTTGTTTCCCACTTGCCGGATCATGAAAAGCGTGATAAGGCTCGTCAGCGGCTGGCGGAAACGTTGGAAAAACCGATCTCCGACGCCGTGGACGAAGGTATGAGCGTGGATGATATTCGGGAGATCGTAGAAAAAATTATTAAAAAACTGGATATTGAATAATTAAAATTTCAACTTTCAAAATAATATAAACGTTCTGCGCCCTGCTCTTTGCGCTATGCGTTACAAATGAACGAGGAGTAAGCCATGACCCACGCCTTTGAAATGATAAACGTGGAAAAATCGTACGCCGATTTCCATTTGGGACCTTTGAATCTCCATCTGGAGCCCGGTACAGTGTTAGGGTATATTGGGCCGAATGGATCTGGGAAAACGACGACTATGCATTGCCTGGTTGGACTGGTCAAAGCCGAAGCTGGCGAAATGCGAATTCACGGTCAGCCCAACGATCCGAATAAAACCGAGTGGAAGCTGAACATCGGCTATGTCGGCGATCAGCATGTATTTTACGAAAACTGGTCGGCAGCAAAAAATTTGAAATTTCTCTCCCAATTTTATCCCGACTGGTCGAACGATCTGATGCTGAATCTGGTCAAACGTTTTAAATTGCCAATGGATAAAAAGGCCAAAGCGCTCTCCAGTGGCAATCGTGTGAAATTATCTGTGATCAGCGCGCTATCTCATTCTCCGAAAGTGTTGTTGCTCGATGAACCGACAGCCGGCCTCGACCCGGTTGTTCGTGCTGAGCTGCTGGATGTGCTATTTGATGTGTTGGAAAGCGGTGAGCGTGCGATCTTTTATTCAACGCATATTTTGTCGGACATTAGCAGACTGGCCGATGAACTGGTGTTCCTGAATGACGGCCAAATTATCCAGCGCTCGGAAAAAGATGATTTGGTGGACCAATGGCGGCAAATAACATGTCAATTAGCCAATAGTGATATTGCGCTGGAAGCTGCCATTGAAATTGTATGTGACGGCAAAGATTTTAAGATAATCAGTTCAAACGGCGAGGTGACATTAAAACAGTTACGAGAGTTAGGAGCGTCTAAAATTACGGAAAGTCGGTTGAGCATCAATGAAATTGCAGTCTACATTTTAAAACAAGCGAGTTGACCATGTGGCGGTTTGTTAAGGCAGAATTGAGTTATAACAGAAACGTTTTCATGGCATTTTGTTCTTTTACCATGCTCACGTTTGTTACAATCACGAATATGGAGTTGAGCGGCATAACCGTGGATACATCGGTCTCCCAGACGATTGCACTTTCTATTATGATCCTGTTTCTATCCCAACGATTTAATGAAAAACGCACCCGTTTGATTCAGGTCATGCCATTCACACAGAAACAAATGGCGGTTGGTCGGATAAGTTACCAAATGCTTTTCTGGATAATCGCCATGTTGTTGTACACAATCAGCCAATTCCCCTTGATCGGTCACCATCCGATTTTGTGGCGAATTCTGTTGTTCAATTTCACGTTTATCGCCGGAAACGCCGCCTATCTAATCTGCCTGGACATTTGGGGAAACGGATTTCAACTTTCTTCACTCAATAAAATGCTAATTTCAATGGCATTGTGGTTTTCAATCATCATAGTTAATCTGTTGTATGTGGGAAATGGATTGTGTCTTGCGATCAACAATCCAGTTATTCGGCGCTGGACACATATTATTTATTTATCGGCGCCCGGGGCGATTGTGCTTCACCTGCTTGGTATTGGTTTGACATTATTGAGTATGCAGTCGTTTTTGAGACGGCATGCGTATTTGGCTTAAACTTATAGGGAGATCGTGTCCATCAAAACAGGATTCACATTTGAAATTTCATAAATAAGGACAAATCCATTATGTGGCACATCTTAAAAGCAGATTTTCGATATCATTTCAAAATATTACTTTTGCCGTGTGCACTTTTCCTGACAGGTATTATTGTTAATATCATTAAGCGCTGGAGCGGTCCTGATTCGAATATTCTGGGGATGAAGATTATTCTGGTTACAATGTCGCCGCTTGCTGTATATTTTATATATTTAAATCGTTATCAGGAAAATCGTAACCGCCTATGGGTGTTGTTGCCGATTTCAATTAGACGCATTGCTACTATCAGGCTATCGTTGGTGTGGATTATTTGGTCAGCTTTCATGCTCATCCTTTGGGGTGCATCATTTTCAATCCGTCCGTATCCGGAGGATTTATTGATTTGGGATATGCTTTCGGCAATCGGATTCATCTTAATCATAAATTCATTTCCATACCTGATCATGGATTTAAAGGTGGCATTTCTGTCAAAGTATACACATAGAATCTTAATGTTAATTTATATTCTTATGCTAATCGTTTTTTACTATTCGTTTTTTATTTTCACAAACAATTTGAAAGTGGCCAATTTGTTTCAAATTCCGGCCGCCTTCAACGAATATCTTATTCATTCGCTATCAACGGCGGGCGTCGCGCTGATATTGTTATTACTGGGAATCGGATCAAGTATCGGAACCATTGTCGCCTTCCAAAAACGTAAAATCTATCAAAGCAGGAAATATCTATGTGGAAATTAATCCGGGCAGAATTATTATACAATATCATCTTCGTCATTGTAGCCGCCGTGTTGTGTGGAGTATTTGCCATATTCGCGCTTGTTCCGCATCCTGACAATTTTAACGGATTCATCGGTCTGACATTCGGCTTTTTCTATACTGTTGTTTTCGTGTTTTGCATGCGGGGCATTGGTGAAAAACATGATCGCCTGCAACGATTACTGCCCGTACCGGTGCACACCATCGCGCGACAATGGATCGTAACGATTATTCTGTTTCAGAGCGCCATTTCATTGCTATGGATAATAGTCTATCTTCAGTATGGTGACTTCAACCTCATTCTCAGCATTCTGATTATCACCGTAATGATGCCGGGTTTGTTTATGCTATTGCGTATTTTTCATGATCTGAAATATTATCAGCGTAAGTATGCGATCTGGCGATGGTGGATTATCGCGTTGATGATTGCTTCGTTTGCTCTGGTCAGAACTATTCATTTCGAACAGGGAGTGCTGTGGATTTCACGATTGTCGTTTCATTCGCCGATACGATCCGTCATTGGTGCTACTGGTGCATTGTTATTGTTGTGGTTGTTAAGTCAGGCAAATCTATGGATTTTTGAAAAACGTTTGACGTATCTTGAATAGATGACAAATGATTTTGTGACAGAAAGCGAATTATGCGAAAAACGCCTTGGCATGACATTACAATGAGAACAAAATACGACTCTATTTGTTTCCTCATTGAATTTAATTCAATCACAATAAAATAAGAGGATTCAATCAACTGAGACATATTCATTATCGTAAGCTTTATCGGAGGTACAATGTTCCGACTCATCACAAGCGAAATTCGCTATAATAAAATTTTATGGCTAAATTTTCTCATGCTTGTCCCGGTAATTATAGCGGTAGTGAAAAAAATTGATTATTCAATTCAGTCATATCTATTCCTGCTCATGGCCATGATGATGAGTTACTGGAATATTTTCATGAACAAAGCATATCGCCCGGTATTGATATACAAACTGCTCATTACGTTTCGGCAGATTGCCCTGGCGCGTGCTATCATGGTCATATCAATGTCATTCTTCTTAGCTATTTTTTATATCATGATCGATTTTATGTGGGGAAATCAGCCAATTGCCAAAGATATAATTAAAATCACAAGCTATATTGGATTTGTTGGAATTATGTTTTCGGGCTACTTCATCGGCCGTGATTTGAGTTTACAATGCTTACGTCACAATAGATATTTTAAATTGACGAAAGAACGGTCGAAAATGATTTTTCTAACGGCCGCGTTACTATTAAATCTCGGTGGAGTGTTTACATTTTTTATCCAACCAAAACTGGTTATGACTATCATTGAGTTTTTAATTCGTAACAATCCGGTTGCCACACCACAGCGAGTCGTCGTTACATGGTGCATTATGCTAGTGCTTACTGTTTGTTCAATAATTAGTTTTGATAAAAGGAAAGCATATCTGGAATAGATGCATGAAATATGACTGTTGCAGAGCGCATAGCGCATGGAGCATGGTGAATTTTAATTCTGTAGATTGAATTCTTCCACACATTCATTAAATTGCCAGACATTTCAGGAAATTGTTATCTATCTTCAAATGTTTTTACGCCATGCGCTCTGCACTATGCTCTATGCCACACGTTTCACCTTTGACGTTTGACGTTTCACTAAAATTCGCCTCACGTCTCACATCTGTCGTCTCACATAAAAATACTGAGGTACCACATGAAAATACTAAATGTCGAATCCATTCGCAAAACATTTAACGACCATGCGGCTGTGGATAATGTCTCGTTTGCACTGGAAGAAGGGCAGATATTCGGATTGATCAGTCCAAATGGTGCAGGCAAAACAACAACCATTCGCATGATTATGAATGTCATTGTGCCCGATTCCGGCCAGATAACCGTACTCGGCCAGCCCAATAACGGCAACGCCACCAATGTCATCGGCTATCTCCCGGAAGAGCGGGGCATGTATCGTAAAATGAAAGTCGGTGAACTGCTGCTGTTTTTGACCAAATTAAAATCTATGAAAAGTCGCGGCGTCAAGCAACAGATCGACTACTGGTTGAATCGGCTGGACATTGCCGACTGGAAACAGAAAAAGATTGAGGAACTTTCAAAAGGGATGCAGCAAAAAGTACAATTCATCGCGACAATCCTTCATAAACCAAAGTTGTTGATTCTGGATGAGCCGTTTGGCGGACTTGACCCGATCAACGCTAACCTGATCAAGGATATCATCATGGAGTTGAAGCAGAACGGTACAACAATCATTTTCTCCACACATGTGATGGAATCCGCCGAGAAATTGTGCGAACGGATTTTCCTGATTAACAAAGGCAAACAAGTACTGCATGGCGCATTAAGCGATATTAAAAAACAGTTTGGCCGGCAGAATGTGTTGCTGGAATATGAAGGAAATGATGGCTTTCTCAAAACATCTTCGTATATTAAGAAATTTGATAACTATGGCAACTATGTGGAAATTCAGCTTGCTAACCTGGCCGACTCGCAAAAATTGCTGGCAGAGGCAATGGCCGCAGTTACCATTCGGAAATTTGAAATCAAAGAACCATCACTGAATGATATTTTTATCGAGACTGTCAATTCGAAGAACAGGGAGGAGGCTGACCATGAGTAAAATTCTGGCGATTATCCAACGCGAATATGTAAGCAGGGCCCGGACAAAGGGCTTTATTATTGGCACGCTGATTTTCCCTTTGATGATAGTCATGTTTCTTGGCGGCGTGTTCTTGTTCGGCGTGATCTTTCAGCCGACAACAAAATCATTTGTAGTGATAGATCAATCAACGATTGTGTATCCCGAATTTGTGAATATTTTATCTGATACATTAAAAGGCGGAGCGCCGAAATACCGATTCACGGAGCAGAAGGTCGGCGATGAAGGGCTCGATGCTGTCATGGAGCAATGCCAGCAACAGGTGCGTGATAAGCAGATTGATGGCTATCTCATCATTCCCCCGGATATTGTCGAATCCCGGACAGTAAAGTACTCGGCGCGAAATGTCAGCGATTTTGAAGAACATCAGGAAATCCAGCAGGCATTATCGCGGATTGTCGGGAATTACACGCTGACACAACAGGGCTATCCTGCTGAAGATATCAGAGAAGCATTGTGGGAAAATCGGATTTCGCTGGTGAGCGCCCAGGTCACAGCGGAAGGTGAAGTGAAGAAAAGCGGGGAATCAAGTTTTGCACTCACATATCTGCTGACATATATCATGTTTCTGATGATGATGATTTATGGCGCCATGGTGACGCGGAGTGTGATCGAAGAAAAAAGCCAGCGCATTACCGAAACTATAATTTCAGCCGTTCGCCCGTGGCAATTGATGGTCGGGAAAATCATCGGGATTTGTGCGTTAGGATTAACGCAATTGATTATCGTTGGCATTATTTTCCTGATGCTGTTAACCTATGCAAGTCCGCTGCTGATGAACATAGGCGTCACCAGCCCGGACGTGATTGAATTTGCCGAGCAAACCCACTTCACCGCGCAGGTGTTTGTGTTTATGATTGTGTTCTTTATATTGGGGTTTGTGCTCTATTCCACGCTGTATGCCGGTCTTGGTGCGATTGTCAATTCCGAAGATGAAGGCCAGCAAAACCAGATGCCGATCGTATTCATCATCATCATCAGTTTTCTGATTATGTTTTCTGTCGCCAAAAATCCGGATACGCCGATGGCGCTGTGGACATCGCTGATTCCGCTATTCACACCAATCGTCATGTTCGCCCGTGTTGCCGTCAGCGATCCGATGCTGCCATCCGGATCGATTGTTTCGATTGGGATAATGCTGACGTTTAACGCTTTATTGATTTTACTGATTGGCCGCATTTATCGGGTCGGAATTTTAATGTACGGGAAGCGGCCGAGTTTGAAAGAAGCGATTAAGTGGGTGAGGTATAAATAAACTTGAATAATTAGGTTGAATTCATTTTGATTGGAATTTTCATCCCTGCCAGACTGTTTGGCAGGGGTTTTTTATGTATATAACTTCAGGTAATTAGTTTTCAAATGATGATTATTATTGAACGGTCGTTTTTCTAAAAATAGAGAAGTTTAACAATAAGTGTGACAGACAATAAAGGAAAATACCAACCAGTTCAATCCGGCAACTTTATAGTTGAACAGGCGTACAAAAAATCACCTTTAAACTCATATCAAGGATCAATGAAAATGACAGACACAGCAAAACGTACATTCACCGGTTTTATTAATGAAACGCTAACCTTTTTCCGCGACGTCCACGCCAACAACAGCAAAGCGTGGTTCGAGGACCATCGTGATGATTATAACCGTTACGTGATGACA
This sequence comes from Candidatus Zhuqueibacterota bacterium, assembly GCA_016931935.1. Taxonomy (GTDB): domain Bacteria; phylum Zhuqueibacterota; class Zhuqueibacteria; order Thermofontimicrobiales; family Thiofontviventaceae; genus Thiofontivivens. The sequence continues at coordinate 7,424 of JAFGDW010000135.1, forward strand.
CCTTTCAAACAACTGGTTACTGATCTGGCTCCGACGATGCTAAAAATCGATCCGTTCATGGAAGTACGACCGGCGGTCAACAAAACAATTTCCAAAATCCATCGCGATACGCGGTTCTCCAACGATAAAACCTTATTTAAACAAAATATGTGGTTAACTTTTAAACGGCCGAGTGAGGACTGGAAAGTTGCACCGGCATTTTATTTTGAATTATTTCCCGACTGGTATCGCTACGGCATGGGCTACTACAGCGCCACGCGCGCCGACATGAACCGCTTGCGCGAAGCAATTGATAATTTCCCGGGTGAATTTTTGAATGTGACTGCGTTTTTGCGGGAAACTGAATTCTTTACCCTTCACGGTGACGAATATAAACGTCCGATTCCATCGGATCACCCGGATGAAATTCAAACCTGGTATCAACGGAAAAGTTTCTATGTGTCGTGTGACAAACAAATTGAAGAAGTCGTGTTTTCCGCAGCACTAGTCGATGAACTGGCAGAGCGATTTTTGATGATGAGTTCATTGTATCAATATCTGATGGATTTACAGTAGCTGGTCGAAGATGCTGTAATAATTTATTCGAACAAGAAAAGTAGTTGTCATTTTAGTAAAAATCATGTAACTTGATAATAAGGATCACCTTGGAGGCGCTGCGTAATCGAAAATTGCTCATTGCTGAATAAGTGGTGGTGAATCCGAATTTCAGGAGATAGTAGATGGATGCACATGTGAAAAATGATGAGCAAATGTGGGCTGTTTTTTGTCATTTAGGCGGATTATTTGGCATACTGATGTTCCCGGCAAATATAATCGTACCGTTTATTATTTGGTTGGTTTACCGCGATCAATATCCTCGTGTTGATGATGAAGGTCGGGAAGCGATCAATTGGCAGATAAGTTTTACATTGTATTTAATCGGATCCGCAATCCTGGTGTTGATTGCGGTCGGTTTGTTTATGGTTTTAGGATTATTGGTTATTAATCTCGTTGTTACAATTCAAGCTGCACTCGCTGTAAGTCAAGGAAGACAGGCATCGTATCCAATGACAATTCGATTTTTATAAGCTTCTCAATTTACTTGTGTGACTCGTATTATAAATAGGTGTGATTCTGTAGCTTCAATTGTGTCGCAACAACGTTTTCAAAATGAAAATTTAAAACAATGAGGCAATTAGTATGGAAAACACAATTGATCCAGCCGTACTTTTGCTAAACGGTGCAACCCGTGAGGGTGGAAATACAGATTCACTTTTATCCTATATCGAAACCGGAGCTTATAAAATAGGCGTCCCAGTTGAACAAATCTATCTAAGGGACTGTAGCTTCGGCCAATGCATTGGGTGTTATTATTGCAATGATTATGGTGAATGCAGTCAAAATGATGATATGACATTAATCCGGTTTAAAATTCAAAAGGCATCGGTACTTGTTTTTGCGGCTCCAATTTATTGGTCCGATCTTCCGGGATTGATGAAAACGTTCATCGATCGATTGTACTTCTATTATCATAGTCCGTCTTCACACTTAATTGCTAATAAAAAAGTTGTCATTATTCATGTAATGGCTGAAAAGGAAGATATCGCATTTGAGACCGAGCTTGTAAATAAATTTTACCAGCGAATGTGCCGCAGCTTACGGCTTGATATGGTCGATACGCTAATTTTTGATAAACTATATTCAGCCAGCGATTTACGGAAGCGTCCGGATTTTATCGGCCAATGTTACCAATACGGTCAAAAGCTGGGCGAATTGATTGAATATGAGCAGGTGAATCGATTGTAAGTATATTTGATGAGTTTTTATTAGACTGTAGTCGTGCTGTCTTTTTTCCTGAATTCTTCCTGATACCGCTTTCCGATCAAAAAACGAGAAAATTGGTGTAATTTGTCTTTTATAACCCACCATATGTAAATTCCCCAATTCCCAATAATTACACTTGCCAAAAGATGCAAATTTCATTATATTGGCATTATGTAACAATTTGCACATATTATCATTAATATAATGTTCATGGTAAAATTTCCGTCCCATAATTACAGGAGAAACCAATGCATTGTCCAAAATGCCGGCGATTGTTAATGATGGACACTCATATTTGCCCCTATTGCCAATTCGACCTCAGTATTTTCCTGTCGTTTGAAAAAATGAAATCCGATCTTGGCAAAATTAGAACCGATGTCTCTTCGTTTATGCACAATCTCAACCAATTGCAGGAGGAATTCCTTCAGTTTGAAGAAAGCCTTCCCATTCTCGAACCAGAACCAACAGCTATCCGTGACGATGAACCACTTCCGGCTCATCCACCAACAACTTTCACGGCCGATGATTCCGTTCCCACAAAAATTGAAACCGAAACCGATAACCACCAACGAAAACTCGGCTTCACCAGTCCGCAACCGCTACGAAAAGAGCGCTCATTAAATCTCAACGAATTCGAAGTAAAACTTGGCCAGAAATGGCTGCTTATCGTTGGCGTTGTTCTTTCAATTCTGGCGGTCGGCTGGTTTCTGAAATATTCATTTGAAAAGAACTGGATCGGCCCGGCTGTTCGCATCGCTATGGCCTATCTGGCGGGCGCTGCGTTTTTGGGATGCGGCGAGTTGTTCCGCAAACGTAATTTCACGATTTTTGGCTTGTATCTGATTGGCGGTGGCATTGCTACATTGTATTTCGCATCGTTTGCAGCATTTCAGATTTACCACCTGCTGCCACAGATTCCGGCGTTTGCAATTATGATAGTTACCACTATTCTTGCCTGTGTGCTGGCGCTTGTATATGATACCAAATGGCTGGCTGTGCTCGGATTGATCGGCGGATTTGCCACCCCAATCCTGCTAACTACCGGTGTCGCCAATCAAGTTGGATTGATGACATACATGACGATTTTAAATGCCGGTATCTTGGTCGTGGCATTTTTCAAGCAGTGGCGAATGTTAAATTATCTCGGCTTTGCATTTACATGGGTGCTGTTTTCCGCGTGGTACATTCCACATTACGGAACATCTCATTTCTGGATCACAACCATCTATTTAAATATATTTTTCTTGACGTATGCGCTGGTACCATTTGCATATCACATGCTTCGGGAACACGGTAATCGTTTGCAAAGTATCGGGCTAATTACTCCCAACGCTTTTATTGCATTTGGTTACTCGTTCGCCATGATAAAAGCCTATTCCAGTCTGGAAATGGTAAGCGTGGTGACACTGATTTATGCCGCAATTTTTCTTTACATGGCTCAACATATCTATCGTCGCGATCGTGATCAACTTGGTGCGTTTGTGCTGCTGATTGCCAAAGCGATCTTCTTTCTTGTACTGACAGTACCGATTTTGTTTTCCAAAAACTGGATTACTGTTTTCTGGGCAATTCAGGCCGGCGTTGTTTTATGGGTGGCCTTAAAATTGGAAAACCGAATCATTTATCGAATGTTTATTGTAATTTCATTAATCATGCTTGGCAAGTTTTTCTTGTATGATTATTCAGTCGTTTTTGATTTATTTACATCAGGCTGGTATTTCAGTTATGGATACACACGCATGTTATCCGAACGCCTGGTTACCTCAGGGAGCGTACTTGCGGCAATTTATTTGGCTGCAATATGGCTGACAAAATTCAAACAGAAAAACATCGAATCGCGTGTTACCTGGAGCCGTGATTGGGCGATTTGCTGGGGTGTGTTCAGTGTGGTGCTGTTTATCGTGCTTAATCTGGAGCTTAGCACATTCTCACATTCGTATATGCCTCACGCCAGTTTTGCTGCCACGTCCGTGCTTTGGACGCTCTTTTCTGTTGCATTGATGGTGATTGGATTTTTGAAACGCCAAAGCCTGTTACGCAAATGTTCGATTGGATTGTTCCTGGTAACGATGATCAAAGTGTTTACCAGCGACATGTCCAATGTGAGTACGCCGTATCGTATTATTTCATTTCTTGTACTGGGGCTGATGCTCATCTGGATGTCATTTCTGTATCACAAATTTCGAGATCGGCTGTTGTCGCTGACCGGGAAAGAGGAGGATGTCGCATGAAAAGATTAACATTTGTTTATCTTGGGTGCGTGATGCTCGTATCCGCTACGATGGCTCGCGGAACAATGCCGGAAAATTTTCGCTTGGTAGCTCTTATCAATACTACAAATGAGTACGATGCTCCGGTTCGGTTGGCGTTGTCCCCGGAAATTCTGACACAAGTAAATGCCAACTGCACGGACCTGCGGATATTCGATGATACCGGAACTGAAGTGCCCTATGTTATTTATGCCCTCCCCAGGAAAGGCCAGGCAACACAATCATATAACTGGAAGATTATTCAATACCAACTGGAGAATAATGAGCAGACAATTATTTTGGAAAAGCCCAAAAACGCCGGTGTTGCCGGCGATCTGGAACTGCTCACGCCCGATCAAAATTTTACGAAAACCGTGATGGTGTTTACCAGTGATGATCGTACATCATGGCGCCGGATTGCACGCGGATCGTTTTTTGATTTTTCATCGACGATCGCGTTGCGCAATACAAGCGTGCATCTCGCCGGTCATCCCGATGCATTTCTTAAGTTGATTTTGGTCACCGACACAGCAGCCATTGATTCGGGCGATGAAATTCGTCTTCGTTATAAAGAGCTGGAATTCACGAGCAAAAGTGGTGGTACAGATGAAATAAAAATCAATGGATTTATCAGTCACACCGATGGAGTGATCCCGGATAGTTCATGGTACAGTCATTATATGATTAACTCGCCGACCACGTCAATGGATGATGGAAATACTATTATTGCATGTGGCCGCGTGAATGTCCCGATTGAACAAGTCTTGCTGAATGTAAGCAATAAATATTACTATCGCACTGTGGAGGTATGGACGGCGCAAACGGATGACGATGAAGCTTATCGTTTCACTAGCCGCGACGTAATTTACCATATTCCGGGAATTGATGAACCGAAAACTACGTTAAAATTTAATAGCAACAAATCGCTATTTATGCGGCTGAAAATAATTAATCAGGATAATCCGGCTCTGCACGTGGAAGGCATTGACGTAAGCTGGCTGCAACGCAATCTTTACTTTATCCCTGAATCGGGACGTCGCTACTCACTTTACTTTGGTGGAATCGATATTCATATCCCTCAGTATGATGTCGGAAAATTAATTCCCAATTCTTATCCCGGTTTATTGGCGTATCCCGAAGTAAGATTGGCTGCTATGCACGAAAACAGCCTGTACAAGCCGACAGCCGATCCCCGTGCCCGTGAACGGTTGCAGCGATTGTTGATTATGGGAATTGTGATAGTAATCGGCGTCGGGCTGGCATATTGGGCGTTTGGCTTAGTGAAAAAAATACCGGGGAATGTGGGTGAAGATATATAGAACGCGGGTCGAACGAATTTTTACGGATTCTTTAATTCGATAAATGTTTGAGTGTCACAATAAGGGAATTATCCTTTTTTTAGGATTATTTTGTCAAGCATTTCATAGCGATAGTATTGCTTTAAGCAATGCCATCGCTCCACAATCCTGAAAATAAAACCATATACTCACTGGAATTAAACTAATGAAACGGAGCTGAATGTTATGATAGAGCCGCGTTTTGAAACATTATCCGAAAAATGCCTGATTGGGCAACGCGTGAAAATGTCCTTTACCGATAATAAAACATTCCAGTTGTGGCGAGGTTTTATGCCCCGGCGAAAGGAAATTCATAATAGCATTGGAATCGAATTGTAGCGATGATGAGCTTCCCGCGCGTTTTTTGCGCGGGTTAGTTCAATCATTATTTAGGCCGCATCCCTTTAGCAGAGACGTTTCATC
>JAFGDW010000136.1 GCA_016931935.1 Candidatus Zhuqueibacterota bacterium
CCGAGCCGACCATTATAGCTGAAATATGTACATAATCATTATAACTAATAATACGGTTCACGATTATAGTTGAATACATCACATTTAGGACGAGACAAATTGTCCCGATTACCGATAACAGATCACCGATTACCGCTTTTCAAACATCTCTTCAAAAATTTCTCCCTCGCTGACACGCGTCACCGGCCCGGTCATAGTGATTGCATAATTTTCACCGATTGCAATTTTTAAAACGCCGCCGGGAGAATGAACGGTAATATTATTATCGCACAGACCCAGTTTGCGCGCTACTGAAGCTGCTGCGCTACTACTGCTTCCTGATGCCAGCGTATAACCCGCGCCGCGCTCCCAAATTTCGATTTGAATATTGTTTCGATCCAGCACTTTTAAAAACTGCACGTTAGTACGGTTGGGAAAACGTGGATCGGTTTCAATCAAAGGGCCATATTTACGCGCCATCGCTTCGGAAATTTCATCCGGCAAAATTACACAATGCGGATTCCCAATAGTGGCTGCGCAATACCGGAATGTGGTATCGCCAACCTGGATTGATTCATTGATCATTTCGCGCGGTGCGCCTGCTACCGGAATTTTATCACTGTGAAAGCTGACGGTACCCATTTCTACCTCAACTTGTTTTCCGGCCTGTTGAATTTGGCAGCGAACATTGCCACCGAGTGTTTGCACGGTGAATGGTTTTTCTGTCACAAATCCGTGGTCGTACAGGTAGCGCGAAAATATTCTCAACCCGTTTCCGCTTTTCTCTGCTTCGCTGCCATCGGGATTGTAGATGCGTAACGCGAAATCACAAGCCGTGCTTTCGGATGGTCCCCACAGGATACCATCCGAGCCAACACCAAAATTACGGTGGCAAATGGTTTGAATCTCTTGAGTTGTTAGTTCGCTGCCGGTTTCGGCTGGATTCATCACAATATAATCATTGCCCAGTGCATGGTATTTATAAAATGTCACGTGGTGAATCTCCTGTTGATGATAATATTATTTTACAGGAACAAGATATTTACAGGATGAAAAGATCTACAGATATCCTTTTTATTCCGTTATCCTATCGAATCAAGTTTCTAAATCGATGGATTATTTTACCAATTCCAAATCCTGTAACACTTTGCGCAGGATAGCTTTATTCCCTTCACTCATTTTTACCAGCGGCGAGCGGAAATTGTCTTCAATCATCCCCATCATTGCCAAAGCTGTTTTGGCTGGAATCGGATTGGATTCGATGAAATTGGTTTCCATCAATGGCAATAGTTTGAAATGAATTTTACGGGCTTTTTCCCAGTTTCCGGCGAACGCGCTGTGCACCATGTCGTGTAACAGGGCAGGCGTTTCATTGGCAACAACCGAAATGATACCGTCGAGTCCTACAGCCAATAATGGCAGTGTCAGCGAATCATCCCCGGACAGTACCAGAAAATCCTTTGGCCGACGGCGAAGAATTTCCATGATTTGTGACATGTTCCCACTTGCTTCTTTAACACCGATGATATTGGGAATTTCGGCCAGACGCAGAGTCGTTGCGGCCGTAATGTTGGAACCGGTACGTCCAGGTACATTATAAAGAATAATCGGCAGCGACGTTGATTCGGCAATGGCTTTGAAATGTTGATAGAAACCCTCCTGTGTTGGTTTGTTATAATACGGCCCAACCGAAAGCACACAATCGGCGCCATGCCGTTCCGCATGTTTGGTCATCATGACAGCTTCATGGGTAGAATTGCTGCCTGCGCCAACCATGACCGGACATCGTTTATTAGTGTAGTTGACAACTAACTCCATCATATGCTGATGCTCATCATAGCTCATTGTGGCGCTTTCACCTGTCGTGCCACACGCCAAAATTACATCCGTACCATTTTCAATATGAAAGTCGATTAATTTTTTTACATTCGGTTCATCGATTTCGCCGGTTGCGGTAAACGGAGTTACCATTGCGACTGTTGTGCCTTTGAATTGAGTATATTGCATGATTTATGTCCTTTCAAAGATTATAATGATTTCATAAAATCGTTCATTGTATAAATACCGGATTTCCCTACAATCCATTCTGCAGCGCGAATTGAGCCGTAAGCGAGTCCTTCGCGGTTGTGGTTCACATGCTTCAGTTCGATGAAATCGTAAGGTGAATCAAATCCGATCTCATGGGTACCGGGAATTCTGCCCGTTCGCGTGGACGTGACATGCAGGGCATCCGGTGGTATCTTCCCATGACTTGTATCATAAAGAGCTGTTTTTTTTGATGGCAGATTGGCAATCAAAATATCGGCCAGGTTTTTAGCCGTACCACTCGGACTATCAGCTTTGCCCGTATGATGAAATTCGTGCAAGTAACAATCGTAATCCGGCAGTGTTCCCATGAGTTTGGCAGCGTATTCAGCAATGCGTGTAAATTGATACACACCAATCGAGAAATTCGGGCTATAGATGATGGATAAATTTTTGATTGCTTTCATTTCATCTAATTTACCATACCATCCCGTTGTCCCTTCCACGACTGGAATCCCAAGCTGAGCGGCTATTTTTAAATTATTGATAACTGCATCTGCCAATGTAAAATCGATCAGCACATTTGAATTTTTCATATCGGCGGAAGTGGAAAACGGCTTGTCAATGTCAAAGACAGCACTGATCGTGTGTCCCATTTTCTGAGCCAGTTTTTCAACTTCGCGCCCCATTCTCCCATAACCGAGAATTCCAATATTCATGCTTACTCCTGGTTTATGATAACTAAATGAATTCAATTCAGCGTGCTGTCATTCCGGCACGACGCATCCCGTAAAGCGGGACTGGATTCCGCGTTTTTTGTCCCGACGCGTCGGGAGAATCTCCGTAATATTGACGTTTGGATGAAGGAGATTCCGATATCCCGCTGAAAAGAAGCGGGAACCGGAATGACAGGTTGACTGAATAGTAATATTAAATGAAAAAAGGTTGACCGAATATGGAAAACGCATATTCAATCAACCTACTATTATCAGGATATAATATTAGCATGTCAATTAAATAGCGCTCCACACCTTTCGGACGTGACAGTCTGACAGTTCTTAACTGCCCGACCAACAATCGTGTCAACGGTTCACGACTATTTCGGCCCGCAACCCTTTCATCGTATCGTTTACGGAACCGTTTTTCCTGAATACGATTACTGATGTGGCAGGCGCCTCTATTTAATATTACAATATAATTTGGTGCCTATTATAAGCATATTGACTTTAAAATGCAAGTCATTTGTTAAAAAAAGTCAAATTTATACCAGATTTATCGTATTAGTCGGATTGAAAATTTAGCAGATTTATTGATGAAAAAGCGGTGGAATTCAACAAATCGCGCTGATTCTAATCGGAAGAAAAATTATTACTATTTTGGTAACTTACTATTGAAAGCCGCTGAAGCGGCTATTGTGTACTATTATTCTGTAACAACACCACTTAAGCGTGGTGCTTTTACAAAGAAGAACGATTTTAGCTGCTTCAGCAGCTTCTTCGAATTCAAAAAAGCGAGGTAATTCCCTGATTTACCAAAGAAGAATTATAATGAAGTTTTTTTTTGATATAGATGAGTTCACTCTAAAAAGAGCGTAGCCACGAATTTCACGAATTTTCACTAATTGTTTTTGTAAGACTTAATTGATTTCAATTTGCGTCCATTCGCGTAATTGGCGGTTTTTAGAATGGGCTTATAGAACCAAAATAGATGCATTTTATAATGTAAACTAAATCCGAATTGGTGTTCGGATTTAATCTTAAATCCTTTTTTTGAAGGAAGGGTGTAAGGGAAGGTTTATAAACAGGAATTCCGAAAACCAATTCATTTCCAGTTTAGAAATATTCACAATTTCAATAATTCATGTTGTATTGTGGCTAAAAATTTTATATTATTAACAAAGGTCCTTCTACTCACCATTGTTTTCGATTCAATCGAACGCATGTTAAACCCGATCTGAGAAATCGAATTACATGATTAATGCACTCAATTATCTGTTAAGCGCGTTTGTGCTGACATTAAATATATTGCTGACACTGTTTTTGCCGATTATTGTGATTTGCCTGTTGCTTAATGTCATTGCCGATGAACAAAACAAACGGCTCTATCAAATCGCCGGCTGGCCTGGCTTGATGATGACAGCGTGGATTGGTACGCCGGTGCATGAACTTAGCCATGCGTTTGCTGTGCTGATAACCGGGCAGAAGCTTGTGGAAGTGAAACTATTTGCACCTGATTCCCGCACCGGGGCGTTGGGATATGTGGTTCATCGCTGTAAAAATGATAACTTGTTTCACGCGATTATTGGCAATACAATTGTGCCGATCGCACCGTTCTTCGGTGGCGCTGCTGTGATCTATTTAATATCGATTCTTCTGCTGCCGGATTTTTCACTCTATGGTGCGGATGTCCCACGGGTGCATTATTTGACCACTAAAACCATGTTCGAATGGAAGAATTATCTTCTGTTTAGTCAGTCAATAAAGGAATTTTACCAATACCTGCTAACCGTATTGGCAAATCCTGCGCTTTGGTCGGACTGGAAATTTTACGTTGGCGTTTTCCTCTTGTTTGGAATTGCCAGCCATTTATCGCCATCCTATAGTGATTTTCAAAATATGTGGCAGCCTTTGGGCGCATTGATACTTGTTATGACATTATTAAATGTATTCATCCTTCCGCTTGTAAGAAATTACATGGATGGGATTCGTGCCTTTGCCGATCGGGTTTTGTTGATCATGCCGATTTTGCTATTGGCGTTGTTGGTTAGCATTGTCGGGCTGATCGTGATTTATGGGTTATTCATCATTATCATGCCGTTTCGGAGATCATAATATGACTATAGAAATTTTACCTGTCGAATGCACACGTGATAACCGTGGTGAGCGTTATACCGCCCCAAAAGAATTGTGGAAATTTGTAGGCGTGGTTGATGAACTGCATATGGTAACATTAGAAACAGGCACAATTCGTGGCAATCATTTTCATTCTCACTCGAAGGAAGCAGTCATTGTTGAAGCAGATGGAGAATGGGAGCTTGCCTGGCAGCTCACCGGGAATGCATCTCCGGAATGTCGCATTATTGATGCGGGTGTGTATATGATTTGTTTCCCGGCAGGAGTTGCGCATGCGTTCCGCAATACCAGCTCCCGACCACTACGCCTGAATTGTTATATGGATGTGGCATTGGATATGAATCAACCGGATGTGCAGCGCTGCCAATTGCTTTAATTGAATTTTAGCGGAGGTGAAGCATGCGATCAATTATAATCGTCTTGTTAATTTCACTATCGTTATTTACAAATAATGGCTTTTGTGCACCAACCGACAGCCTGATTACCAGCCAGGACGTTGTACACGCTGAAAAACTAGTCGGGTTGGAATTCACCGATACGGAACGTGATTCGCTGCTCGATGACGTGTATGATAACCTGAACAGCTACCGGCGCATGCGAGAAATACATCTGGATAATGCGATTCCGCCGGCGATTTTATTTAATCCCGTTCCGGTGGGGATGTCACTTCCGATGGGTGAGTCGCGGATTGCATGGAGCGACTATGCTGGAACGAAACTTCCCGATGACAGAGATAAACTCGCCTTTTATTCCGTTGGGCAGTTGGCCGAACTCATCCGATCCCGCCAAATCACTTCCGAAGCATTGACCAAATTTTTTCTGCAACGCCTGAAATCCTATGGCCCCAAATTAGAATGTGTAGTTACGCTGACAGAAGAACTGGCGCTGAAACAAGCCAGGCATGCGGATCAGGAAATCGCTGCCGGAAACTATCGCGGCCCATTGCATGGCATTCCCTGTGGCATTAAAGATTTGCTTGCGACAAAAGGTTACAAAACCACATGGGGCACCATGCCATATAAAGATCAAATGATTGATGACGATGCCACGGTCGTTAAAAAATTGCACGACGCTGGCGCTGTGCTGGTCGCCAAACTCACGATGGGCGCGCTGGCATGGGGCGATGTCTGGTTTGGAGGGATGACCCGCAATCCCTGGGATGTTACCAAAGGATCAAGCGGATCATCGGCAGGACCTGCATCTGCAGTGTCGGCGGGCTTGGTGCCGTTTGCGATTGGCACCGAAACGTGGGGATCGATTGTGTCGCCGAGTACGGTCTGCGGCGTGACCGGGCTGCGACCAACTTACGGCCGGGTGAGCCGAACCGGCGCCATGGCGCTAAGCTGGAGCATGGACAAAATCGGACCAATTTGCCGCACCGTGGAAGATTGCGCGATGGTGTTCAACGCCATTTATGGACCGGATGGAATTGATCAAACGCTGTACGATGTTCCCTTCCATTATTACCCGGACATTGATTTGCGTACGCTGAAAATTGGCTACCTGAAATCGGATTTCGATTCGAGTTACGATTTTAAGACCAACGATTCATTGGCCCTTAACCAAATGCAAGTATTGGGCGTTACGTTAATTCCCATCGAGCTGCCGGATTTACCAATCAGCGATATTTCGTTTATTCTATCGACCGAAGCGGCTGCGGCTTTTGATGAACTAACGCGTTCGAATAAAGACGACCAACTGGTACGTCAAATTAAAAACGCGTGGCCCAACGTCTTCCGCGCGCATCGATTTGTCCCGGCGGTCGAATATATCAATGCCAACCGTATCCGGTTTTTGCTGATTCAGCAAATGGCGCGATTAATGGAATCCGTGGATTTATGCATTGCTCCCTCGTGGCAGGGGGATAATTTGCTGCTCACCAATCTCACCGGGCATCCGTGTGTTGTTGTGCCCAATGGCTTCTCGGACGATGGCATGCCGACCAGTTTCTGCTTTATAGGGCGGTTATTTGATGAAGGCACTATTCTTGCGGTCGCTAAAAAGTATCAGGATGCGTCGGGATTTCATTTACGGCATCCTGTAATTGCTGTGAAGTAATTTTAGTAACTGACAAGTTATTTTCTGACATTTTTTGGCAGAAAATTAAATATGTAATTCAAGCTTCCAGCTTGATCGCAAGCTGGA
>JAFGDW010000137.1 GCA_016931935.1 Candidatus Zhuqueibacterota bacterium
TCCAGCTTGCGATCAAGCTGGAAGCTTGAATTACATATTTAATTTTCTGCCAAAAAATGTCAGAAAATAACTTGTCAGTTACTAAAAAAAGGGTGCTATTATGAAAACAATCATTAGCGCATTCCTGATTATTTTCACAAGTATTAGCCTGCCTTCTTCACGCCCGTTGGTTGCGCAAAATCCAAACCTTGCGCCTGTTTCCATTCGTATAAATTTGAAGACAACAATCGGCCCAATGACACCGGTCTGGGCATGGTTGGGTTACGATGAGCCAAACTATACCTACATGAAAGATGGCAAGAAATTACTATCGGAATTTGCTGCCGCCAGTCTGGTGCCGGTGCATGTGCGCGCCCATAATCTGCTGACGACTGGCGATGGCACGCCGGCGCTCAAATGGGGGTCGACCAATGCGTACACGGAAGATGAACATGGCAATCCAATTTACAACTGGACCATCATCGATAAAATTTTTAATACCTGCATCGAGCGAGGCATGAAACCGCTGGCAGAAATTGGATTCATGCCCAAAGCACTCTCTACCCATCCGGAACCGTATCAACATTCGTGGAGGCCAGGCGCGCATTACACCGAGGTGTTTACCGGCTGGGCGTATCCACCCCCAATGATTACGATAAGTGGGCCGAGCTGGTGTTTCAATGGGTGCGGCATTCGGTGGAACGCTACGGTCAGACGGAAGTGGAAAGTTGGTATTGGGAATTGTGGAATGAACCCAATATCGGTTACTGGCAAGGTACCACAGAGGAATATCTAAAATTATACGATTATACTGCTGACGCCGTCAAGCGCGCCCTACCCACAGCCGTGATGGGCGGCCCCCATGTTACCGGGCCAAACTGGGATGTGTCGGAAAAATTTTTGCGCACATTTTTGGATCATTGCCTCTATGGTCAAAATTACAAAACTGGCGAAACCGGCGCACCGCTTGACTATATCGGTTTCCATGCCAAAGGCCGGCCACAAATTGTAGATGACCATGTCCAAATGGATCTGGGTCAACAGCTCCGAGATATTTCACGCGGATTTGAAATTGTTGCGGCTTACCCGGAATTAAAACATTTACCGATTATCATCGGTGAATCCGATCCCGAGGGGTGTGCAGCCTGTTCCATGAAAGAAAATCCGGAGAATGCCTATCGTAACGGCACGATGTATTCGAGTTACACGGCGGCTGCGTTTGCCCGAAAATATGCTCTGGCGGATTACTTTGGAATTAATTTTAAAGGTGCAGTAACCTGGGCATTTGAATTTGAAAATCAGCCATGGTTCAACGGCTATCGCGATCTTGCCACCAACGGCGTCGATAAACCGGTGCTGAATATATTTCGCATGTTTGGCATGATGCGCGGAGACAGAGTGGAAATCAGCGGCGACCTGGCGTATGATTTTCTGACGGTTCGCGATGCCAGCGTTCGCGGCGAGAAACCGGACGTCAATGCGCTAGCAGCGACTGACAAAAATACAGCGGCAGTAATGGTATGGCATTACCACGACGATAATATCCCGGGACCTGTAGCTCCTATTCAAATGTCAATAACCGGGTTTCCTGCAAGCAGGGTTTTGTTACAGCACTACCGGGTCGATCAGCAGTTCAGCAACTCGTATGAGCTATGGAAACGGATGGGATCGCCGCAGCAACCAACAGCGGATCAAATTGCCGAATTGGAACAGGCCGGGCAATTACAGTTGCTTACGTCACCGGCGTGGATCACAGCGGATGATGGTTCAGTCCTGATCAATTTTAATTTACCGAGACAGGGTGTGTCATTATTACGATTTAGTTGGTAATATGCGATTTTTTTTGTATTATGAACAAAGCGATGCCATCGCTCGGAGTGATGGCATCGCTGATTTCGGAAATTTTAAAGGCTGTCTTTTATGAAACATCGACAATTCTTTCAGATCGAAGCAGACTACTTATACAATGCTCACATAATATTCTTTCCACAAGTTGAATGTGTAACGATATGTACAGACCCCCCAGTCTACCTTCTCCACTTTTAACAAAAACAAATTTCCAATAGAATATCAACAAAATGTCTACAGATTCATATTATATATTATGCCCCAGAGTAGGTACGTATCGAGCTGAACTGTCAGAATTCATCTCCAGGCAACATTGTTTTCTATGTTCTTGGAATATTTCATTTACTGCCGTTGTCATAGAACAAAACACTTCATTGAATAGTAAGACAATATAAATTCGATAAAACATGTATGATCGTTATTATATGAGCACCAAGAAAGGGAGTCACTTTATGCAACGTTCATTTTTCGGCAAATGGATACAATTTTTTACATCTTTCTCATCATGGAATTTTAATCTGCTATCGTCGCGGGTGATAAAACGATGCACTGGATTTGCGGGGATGATGTTCATCGTGAGTATCGTTTTGGTGAATTGTGGGAAAGATAAATCGGAAAATCTCGCCAACAATCCGGGAGGCAATCCCTGGGCTGGAAATCAGCAAAACGCTGCCATTCCGGTGCAAGCCGAAGCAGCATGGAAAGGAGATATTTCTCGGTACCTGATGCAAACCACAACCATCGAAGCCGAACGGCAGGTAGATATTATCGCGAAGGTATCGGGACAGGTGGTGAAGCTGCCGGCAGAGGAAGGGATGTATGTAAAAACCGGTGACCTGCTGGCTCAACTCGATGAGGCGGAGCTGCAAATTAATTACCTGCGTTCCAAAATGACATTTGAGACCGACGAATCGGTATACGACCGGTCGAAGGAAATGCTGGAAAAGACGTTTATTTCAAAAGAAGATTATGAGGCCGCGCGCTTGCAATATGAAAGCTCAAAATCAGCGTACGAATCGGCAAAATTGCAACTTGAATATACCAGTATCAAAGCCCCGTTCGATGGTGTGATTACAATGCGAAATGTGGAATTGGGACAACGTGTCAGCGCCAATCAGTCGATATTTACACTAGCCGACTTCAAACCGCTGCGTGCAAAAATTTATGTACCGGAAAAAGACATCAGCCGGATTTATGAAGGCCAGGGAGCGACCATCACCGTGGAGGCGCAAAAAGGCACCGAGTTTAAAGGTGTTGTCAAAATGATCAGTCCCGTGGTCGATCCCGAAAGCGGTACATCAAAAGTGACAATCGATATCAACGATGACAAAGGCAAATTGAAGCCGGGCATGTTTGCTTCGGTATACATCACCACCGACACGCATAAAAATTCGTTAATTATCCCCAAGAAATCACTGGTGCTGGAGACAGATCAGGATCAGGTTTACATTTATCGCGATGGAACTGCGCATAAAGTAAATCTAACACTGGGTTTCACCTCCGGCGAGAATGTAGAAGTACTTTCCGGATTACAGGCCGGTGATCTTGTAGTTACCGCCGGTCAGGATGGCTTACGCGAGGGTCTGCCCATTCGCATTCCGGGCGCAGAACCAAGCCTGGCCACCAACGCCGATTCCAACAACCAGGCACCTTCCAACACGCAAGCGCCAGCAATGGCAGCCAATATGCGCACGCCGGGCGACCCACCGCGCGGACAAGGCAATTTCCAAATGGACCCGGAGCGGATGAAACGCATGGAAGAACGCATGCTGCAAAATCCTGAAATTAAAAAAGAGTGGGACAAACGCCTGAAAGCCGACCCGGATTTGAAGGATAATCCGGAAAAGAAAATGGCATTCTTCCGTGAGATGCGTGAAAAGATGGGATGGGGAAACCGTTAGAAAACAGTAATCGGTGATCGGTCATCAGTGATCGGTTGTCGACACAGACACCGATCACCCTGCCACACGACGTATTGGAATAAATCCCCGCTCATGATTACATCAATCATGTAATCAAGCGAAAGGAAACGTAAATGAATATATCCGAATTTTCAGTCAAAAAACCCATCACGATGATGATGATTTTGCTGAGCATTATTGTGCTCGGTTTGTTGGCGTTGGAACGATTGCCGCTAGCGTTCCTGCCCAATTTTTCATCGGATGATGTGGATATAAATGTGCCGTACGTGTCATCATCGCCGGAGGAGGTGGAACGATTGATCGCCCGCCCGATCGAGGAAATGATGAGCACACTCCCCCATCTGGAAAATATCAGCTCCAGCTCCACAGCCGAAGGAGCGCGGATCGAGGTGCAATTTGTTGATGGCACCGACATGGGCATGGCCTCGGTTGCAGTGCGTGACCGACTCGACCGGGTGCGGCCGCAATTACCCAATGATGTGGAACGAATAACGATCCGGCGCTGGCAATCTGCCGACTGGCCGGTGATTCAATTCTCGCTCGCCTGGGATGGCCCAGTGGATGAACTCTACGACCTTGTCACGAAAATTATTATCCCGCGTATCCAGCGGATTGATGGCGTTGCCAATGTGGAAATAAATGGTCTGGACGAACGTCAGGTGTTGGTGGAACTGGATTTTGAGCAGATGCGTGCGCATCATGTGGATATTTATGCGTTAAGCCGCAGCTTACGCACCAATAATGTAAACACTGCCGGCGGCTGGGTAATCGATGGTGGCCGCAAACATACGGTGCGCGCAATCGGAGAATTTCAATCGATTGAAGAAATTGCTGAAACGCCAATTCAGGGAACCAATCTGGTACTGCAGGATATTGCCAATGTTCGGCTTGGTTACCCTGAAAAAACACGATTTCAACGACTGAACTCGCACGATGCCATTGTGCTGCAAGTCTACAAATCATCCACAGCCAATGTAGTTGAAGTTGCCAACAATGCAAAAAAATTACTCAAAGAATTACGCAGTGAGCCTAATCTTTCCAAGCTGGATATGCATGTGTACCGCGATCAATCGGAGGAGATCGTCAACAGCCTGAAGAGCCTGGCAATGGCCGGAGTGTTCGGGGCACTTTTAGCAACGATTGTTCTGTTCGTATTTCTCCGCAAAGTCCGCAGCACCATCATTATCGCATTTGCAATCCCCATTTCCATTATCGCGACTGCCCTGCTCATGTACATATTGCGGCTGGCGCCGTTTAACTCACAAATCACGCTCAATATTGTCTCTCTTTCCGGACTGATGTTCGCGGTCGGTATGCTTGTCGATCCGGCCGTCGTTGTGCTGGAAAATATTTTCCGTCACAAACAGGAAGAAGGCTTGAAAGCCCGCAGCGCCGCGATTGTCGGCGCGCGCGAAGTAGCGGTTGCTGTGACATCGGCCACGCTGACAACAGTCATTGTGTTCGTGCCGCTTGTTTTTATGTCTGAGTCATCAATGGGACGCTGGTCACGAGATTTTGGTGTCGCGATTGTGACAGCAACACTTGCAAGTTTAATTATTAGTCTGACATTAATCCCCCTGGCTGCGTCACGAATCTTTACTGGGAAAGAACGACCCACTTCGCGTTTTCTTACACGGATGGGTGATTCCTATGGCAATACACTGAATAAAGTGATTCGTTTCCGTTTTTTGGCGCTGGTTCTTTTCCTGGCAATTGGCTGGGGAGCCTGGAAATTGTACGGAAGTATCGACCGCGACTGGCAGCCTCGCACACCGGAACGCCAAATGGATATGAGTATCGATTTGCCGCGTACCTATAATGTAAATCAAATTGAAGCGCTTTACGATACGCTGGAAACAACGCTGCTCGCTCACAAAGAAGAATTGGAAATCGACAAAATTTCCAGTCGCTACATGAAACATCGCGGCCACTATCATGCCGATCTGACCGTGTATTTTACACCTGAAGAACAAGCGAAGAAAGCGACTACCGAATTGTACAGTGATGTTCGTAAACTTTTGCCGGACGTTGCCGGAATTCAATATCGGGTCGGACGAATGCGCGGGCGTGGCGGCGACGATATGGGTGTCAGTGTGGAACTCAAAGGCAAGAATATGACAATCCTGGCAACCTATGCCGAGGAGATAAAAACATTGCTGCGTGGCATTCCCGGCGTTAAGGATGTCGACACGTCGCTTGAACGTGGCGAGGAAGAAATGCAAATCACGGTCGATCGAGTACGCGCTCAGAAATACGGACTTTCAGCAGAGCAGGTGGCGCGCTCAATCAGCTCGGCGCTGAGCAGCCGTTCCAATTCACGTTTTAAAACACAGGACAAGGAATTGAATATTCTTGTCCAGCTTTCGGAAGAAGATCGTGTGAATTTACAGCAATTGGAAAACATGGCGATCCGCAGCAGCCAGGGCGACATGGTGCAGATCGGTTCGGTGGTGGATTTCGATTTGAAGCGCGGCCCGGACTCGATTCAACGAGAAGACCGGCAAACAACTCTCAGTGTGTTTGCCAACACGGATCGCGGTGGCATGGTCAATGTGAGTAATGAAATTACAGCGCGGATGTCCACCATTAAATTGCCACCGGGCTATAGTTGGGGCCTTGGCCGCAACTGGATGCTGATGCAGCAAATGGAATCGGAATCGAATTTTGCTATTATTTTGGCGCTCATTCTAGTTTACATCGTGATGGCCTCATTATTTGAATCGTTTATTCACCCGTTCACCATTTTGCTAACCGTACCGTTTGCATTAATCGGCGTACTGGTGATGTTCTGGGCCACAAGCACCAATCTAACCAATATGGCTTACCTGGGAATTATCGTTGTATGCGGGTTGGTGGTAAATAACGGAATTATTTTAATCGACGCCATCAACAAAAATCGCCGCTGCGGTATGTCGCGGGACAAAGCCATCCGACTGGGAGGCCGGAATCGCTTGCGTCCGATTCTGATGACCACGCTGACGACAGTAATTGGCCTGATGCCACTGGCGCTGCCGGCAATGTTTCCAGGTATTTTCGGCCCCCAGGAAGGCCGCACTGCCATGTACACCCCCGTCGGCCTGGCCGTGATGGGCGGCTTGCTTACCAGCACACCGCTTACACTATTCCTGATGCCGATTGTGTACGTCATGCTTGATGATTTATCCGAATGGGTGAAAAAAGTAGTGGCTTCCGCGCGGGGAGTGAAGACAGAGGTCGGAGAAGTGGTGTCGTGAAGAAGCTTTCAGCATTCCGCCATTAGCTTTTAGCTTTTTTTTGAGATTGAAATTGTTGATACTTCATTAAACAAGACATCCAATAAAAATTAAATTTGTTAATCCGTTATAGATAGACGACACTACTCTCCGCCAGAGACTGACGGAGCACGATGACAGTATTAAAATACAGAAAACGATGCTGAAAGCTGATAGCTGACGGCTGATCGCTTTCCAAAACAGGCGAAAACTCTTATGAAGATTGTAAAATTCTCAATTACACGTCCGGTAACTATAACCATGTTCATGGTGGCAGCTATTGTGTTTGGCTATGTGGCATTTGATCGTTTGCCGATTAATCTGCTGCCGGATATTTCCTATCCCACCCTGACAATTCGTACCGAATACGCGGGCACGGCGCCCGGCGAAGTGGAAAATTTGATCTCCAAACCAGTGGAAGAAGCCGTTGGTATTATTTCCGGCGTTATTCGCACCAGTTCGATTTCACGGCCGGGGATGTCCGATGTAGTGTTGGAATTCGACTGGGGCACGGATATGGATTTTGCCTCGCTCGAAGTCCGGGAAAAGCTGGATATGCTTACACTGCCGGTCAACGCCGAGCCACCGTTGTTGTTACGTTTCGATCCGTCGCTTGACCCGATTATGCGCATCGGATTGGCTGGCGATGAAAGTTTAATTGCGCTGCGATTGTTTGCAGAAGAACGCATTAAACAGGAACTGGAACCGCTGGATGGCGTGGCGTCCGTGCAAATTTCGGGCGGATTGGAAGAGGAAATTCAAATCAATGTGGATGAAGGCAAACTGGCTGCGCTGAGCATTCCGGTGACACAGGTCACGCAGCGCATGGCCCAGGAAAATGTCAACCTCACCGGCGGGATGCTAAAAGATGGTGATTCAGAATTTCTGGTGCGTACCTTAAATGAATTTAAGACTGTTGATGAAATGAACGACATCGTGATCGGCATGCGCGATCAGGCGCCGATTCTATTAAAAGATGTCGCTGATGTTCGCAAAGGCCATAAAGAACGGAATATCATCACGCACCTCAATGGCAAGGAATCCGTTGAAATCGCTGTGTACAAAGAAGCAGATAAAAACACTGTCACTGTGGCGAAAACAGTAAAAGAGCAGTTGGCGAGTGTTATGAAGGAGTTCGAGGATTACAACGTACCGCTGCATATGACCATTGTAAACGATCAATCGCTATTCATTCAAAATTCCGTCGATGAAGTTTTGAGTACCGCGGTTTGGGGCGGTATTCTTGCCATTCTCGTGCTCTACCTGTTTCTCCGAAACATGAAAAGCACGATCATCATTGGTTTCACTATTCCGATTTCGATCGTCGTTACATTCTTTTTCATGTACATCGCTAATGTATCGCTTAACATCATGTCGTTGGGAGGCCTTGCCCTGGGGGTGGGCATGCTGGTCGACAACTCCATCGTGGTACTGGAGTCGATTGACCGGTATCGTAAACAGAAAATGTCACAGGCTGAAGCAGCCGATAAAGGGACGTCCGAAGTCGCTAAAGCCGTGATTGCCTCAACGCTAACCACAGTGTGCGTATTCGTCCCGATTATTTTTGTCGAAGGCATTGCCGGGCAATTGTTTAATGATCAAGCGTTAGCAGTTACGTTTTCATTGATGGCATCACTCATGGTCGCGTTGACATTGATTCCGATGTTAATTTCCCGTCAGTTGAGCGTTGGCGAAGCAACTGCTGCTTCCACATCAACCAGGAAGGTTGGCAAAGTGAAAGCATTGTGGAACAAAATCGCTGTGCAAGCGCCAGCATCGTTTTTACGGATCATACGGCAAGGCTTCGCTTTCATAAGCCGATTGTTAAACCGTTTACTCCAACCAATTTATACAATTTTCGATCGCGGATTATTCTGGTTGACCGATTCTTATCCCAACTTTTTAGATACCGTCCTCAAGCATCGCATCAAAGTTCTTGGCGGTACGTTACTATTATTCGTTCTATCATTGGCCAGTTTCCCCTTTATTGGCAGCGAGCTAATTCCGGAAATGAGTCAGGGCGAATTTTTCGTTGATGTGTTGCTGCCAATCGGCACACCGCTTGAGCAAACCGAAGTTGTGATTGAAAAAATGGCGGCGGTCGCACAGCAGGTACCCGGTGTGCAGAGTGTTTATGCGGTTTCAGGGACTGCTGCCCAAATGGGCTTCAGCGCTACCGAATTACGTGAAAATCTCGGCCAGTTACATATTCAATTAGCCAATCGTGACGATCGCGACATGGAACAACGCGTGATGGACGATTTACGCGCGCGACTGGCATCGATCCCGGCAATTGAATATAAAATTTCACGGCCCACGTTATTTAGCTTCCGCACGCCGGTGGAAGTCGAGGTCCGCGGTTATAATCTCGAAGAACTGGAACGGCTGAGTCTGGAATTAGCGCAAGAGATGCGACAGGTGCCTGGCTTACGTGATGTCAAAGCCAGCACCGAGGGCGGCAATCCGGAAGTCCAGATTGTGTTCAACCGTCGCCGTGTCGCTCAGTTGGGGCTGGACATTGCTTCGATCGGGGCAGTTGTGCGCAATAAAGTGATGGGCGAAGTTTCCACCGAACTGAATCGCCAGGACCGGAAGGTAGATATTCGTGTGCGCGCGCAGGAATCCGATCGTAACAATATCGACGATCTGAAACGCCTGGTCGTCAATTCATCGGGACCAATCCCGATTCAATTAGCCACAGTCGCCGATGTCCGGCTGGAACGCGGTCCAAGCGAAATCCGCCGCATTGATCAGGAACGTGTGGCGCTGGTCACCGCCAACTTGACCGGGCGCGATTTGGGCAGCGTATCGGTAGATATTCAAAACATTATCAATGCACTGCAACTGCCGCCCGATTTCCGTGTACGAATCGGCGGCCAGCAGCGTGAAATGGCGACGTCATTCGACAGCATGAAACTGGCAATCGCGCTGGCAATTTTTCTGGTGTACCTTGTCATGGCCTCACAGTTTGAATCACTTGTACAACCGTTCATTATCATGTTCACCATCCCGTTTGCGCTCATTGGCGTCATCTTAACATTGCTGATTACCCGGACACCTGTGAGTGTGGTTGTGTTAATCGGTGTGATCATGCTGGCCGGGATTGTGGTGAACAATGCCATTGTGCTACTTGACTACATCAATCAATTGCGCAAATCAGGATTATCAAAACGCGAAGCAATCAAACAGGGCGGTCAGGTGCGCTTGCGCCCGATTCTTATGACGACCATCACCACGGTGCTTGGACTGCTGCCAATGGCGCTCGGCCTCGGCGAAGGCGCCGAGTTGCGCACTCCGATGGCTGTCACTGTTATCGGCGGTTTGATGATCGGCACATTATTGACGCTGGTTGTGATTCCCACGGTGTACGACACAGTTGTGCGGGAAAAAATTGTGCGATTGGATGATTAGTAACTGACGAGTAATTTTCTGACATTTTTTGACAGAAAATTAAATATGTAATTCAAGCTTCCAGCTTGATCGCAAGCTGGAAGCTTGTGTTACACTTCTGGTTTATCACAGGTTAGGAAGTGACAGTTAAAAGCTGCCAGGAACTATTGTTCCGTTTCGACCAGCCGGAACAGAACGATTAAACCCGTTTTATATTCATGAGGAAAAAAACATGCATCGACTTCTCTTTATACTTTTGTTGAGCGGTTTCGTTCTGACGATTGCCCCCCGCTATTCCACTGCACAGTCAAACGAAAAAACAATTGCGCTATCGTTGGAAGATTGTATCGTCAAAACCCTGAAACAAAACGTGAATGTGGCAATTGAAGTGTTGAATCCCAAAATTTCGTCGCTTGCGGTATCACAGGCGAAGGAAAAATATCTGCCACAATTCTCGCTTTCGATGAACAAGCGCAACACTGAATCGGCCTCCTACTCATGGCTCGATGCATCGGATCAGGTAAATACAGAGTACCAGTTTTATACTGCCCAATATACACAGGCCATTCCCACAGGCGCATTTTTCTCTGTTTCATTGGAGAACGATAAGAACGTTACCAACCGTCGATTTCAAACTATCAATCCCCGATTCGGCAGCACGCTGACATTTGATTTCTCCCAGCCATTATTACGGAACTTCGGTTTTAAAAACGCCAACCGGGAAATTATCATCGCCAAAACCAACCGCGACATTTCCGAAAACCGATTCAAATCCATATTATTACAAACAATTTATGAAGTGGAAGCATCTTACTGGAATCTGGTGTTCAGCATCGAAAACCTCAAAGCTCGCCAGCAATCACTGGATCTGGCCCGCGATTTACTGGAGCGCAACAAACGTTCCGTGGAAATCGGGCGGATGGCGCCAATTGACCTGCAAAGCGCGGTGGCTGAAGTCGCTACTCGCGAAGCAGATATTCTCGAAGCTGAGGCCATGGTCAAAAACCGCGAAGATCTATTGAAAAATACAATCAATCTCAGTGCGGAAATGCGGGATGACAATGTTCGCATCATACTGGTCGACAAACCGGCGATTGAAGAAAAATCAATTACACTGGATAAAGCATTGGAACTGGCGCGTCAGCACCGACCGGATTTGCAAGAGATAAAATTAAATATCAATAATGACAACCTCGATGTCAGCTATGCTAAAAACCAACTGCTGCCGGAATTGAATTTGCAAGCATCGTACTGGAGTCCGGGAATATCGGGAACACAAATTCTTTACGAAGGGGGCAACGCCACCACCGGCGCTGTGATCGGGACAGTTCCCGGTGGATCATCGCAAGCGCTCAACGACGCGCTTGATTTCCGTTATCAAAACTGGTCCGTGGGTTTATCGCTGGATATTCCGGTAAACACATTATTTGCACGCAATCAACTGGAACAGGCACGCGTTAATCTGGACCAATCCAAACTGCGATTACAGGATTTGGAGCAGCAAATTTTGCTGGAGATCAAAACAGCTAACCGAACCGTAGAAACAAACCTGAAGCGCGTGAAAGCATACCGGATTGCGCGTGAATTGACCGAGAAAAAACTGGAAACCGAAGAAGAAAAACTGCGGCTCGGCAACAGCACAAATTATGATGTATTTCTGTTTCAACGCGACCTGTCCGATGCACAGGCGAATGAATTATCAGCCATTATTGAATACAATTTGTCACTGGCGTACCGTGACCGGGTGCTGGGGATCAGTTTGGAGCAAAAACATATTAAAATTTCGGATATGTTGAGGAATTAGGTTAATTACATACAGCGACAGATGGAACATTTATACTTTTCTCCATTGTTTCCTATTCGCTATTGACTTTTGGCCTTTGGCTGTTATACTATACGCAGGTACAAATTGAACATTTTAATGCGCAATTCTCATCGTTGGCTGAGCCTGTCGAAGCCAACAATACGCAGTGGATATGTTACCTTCGGCAAGTTCAAGCAACGTTAAGTTTATTAGAAGAAAAGTTCAATTTATTACCGTAAGCAGTATTTGTGGCTAATAGCTAACAGCCAACAGCTTACTTTGGATTGTAAAACTCCAGTAGATGTTTAAATAGACAGTTTCAGGTAGATTAAAAAAACTGACAACAAATTCTCCAACAGGTGAACGACGAATGAAAAACAAACTCATTATTCGAATTATTGGTATTGTATTCTTGATTATACTGGTGTGGCGAATTATTCTGTTAGTGGTTCAGGATAAAAGCAGGGTAACGCAACCGGCCAGACCACCGGTAGCAGTGGTTGTGGATTCGGCGAGTTATGAACCAATTCAGGAAATTCGGCAGTTGACGGGTAGTATTTATCCACTCTATCAATATATCGTTGCACCCAAAATCGCAGGACGCATTACCAGTATCACCAAACGAATTGGCAACTGGGTGAACCACGGAGAGGTGATCGCCAAAATTGATGACGCCGAATACCAACAAGCCGTTTTGGAAGCAGAAGCAAATCTGAAAATATCCGATGCCAATCTGAATGAAAGCAGGAGCCAATTTGAACTGGCCAGGCAGGAACTGGAACGGATACAGTCGTTGCAGCAGAAAGGCATTGCCTCCCCGTCTGAATTAGACGCAGCCACCACAAACTTTGATGCGCTGCAATCGCGCATCAGACTGGCGCAGGCGCAGGTCGAGCAACGTCAGGCTGCGCTAAATTCAGCTAAAATTCGCCTGAGTTACACCGTGTTACGCGCAACCGAACCGGGCTTTATTGGCGAGCGCTATGTTGATGAAGGAGGACTGTTAGCGCCAAATTCACCGGTGTTGTTGGTGATTGGCATCGACACCGTCATCGTTCGCACGACTGTTATTGAACGAGTCTACGGATTAATAAAACTGGGACAGGCAGCGGAAATTGAAGTTGATGCATTTCCCGGAAAACGATTTTACGGCAAAGTGTCACGTATTGCACCCATGCTTCAGGAAGCCTCCCGCGTCGCCCAGATGGAAGTGGAAGTTGCAAATGATTCGTTATTGCTTAAACCGGGGATGTTCAGCAAAGTCAACGTGGTGCTGGCAGCGAAAGATTCTGCCCAGGTGGTGCCAACACAAGCGGTTGTCACCAGGGATGGTGTGGAAGGCGTTTTTCTGATTAAAGCCGGCGAAACCGTTGCCCATTATCTGCCGGTTCAGGCAGGTATTCGTACAGCAGACAAGACGGAAATTATCACACCCCAAATCGACGGATTTGTGGTGACATTGGGACAGCATTTGCTTGAAGATGGTAGTGGGATTATTTTATCGAAATAGTTGGATGTGGTTTATAGTGCATTTCAATTTTCGCGGGGAGAATATCCCCCCTGATTTCGTCCCCCTTCGAATGAAGTGGGAATTTTCATTCCGCCCGCTTGCGGCAGCGGAATGAAACAGGGGGATGTTCTCCGCAGACATGTAATCAACCTAACCTGGATAAACCAGAATTAAAAAAATTAGACAGAATAACAGGATGAACAGGATTTTTTAGAGGAAGAGATTATACAAATCCTGTGAATCCGTGAAATCCTGTCTAAAATATGTTTTAACATTTTCTGCCAAAAAATGTCAGAA
>JAFGDW010000138.1 GCA_016931935.1 Candidatus Zhuqueibacterota bacterium
CTGAGCTTGCCGTCTCGCAGCGGCGTGCCGTTCCGATGCATCGGAACACGAACGGTGTCGAAGGGTACACTCACCATCATTTATTGAATGGATACTATATTTACATTTTTTATTTTTGCCAGCAAAGGTCTGCCATGAAAATTAACAAGAAAATAGAAATTCTCCTGATTGAAGATGAGCAATTCGATGTGAATCGAATTCATAAAACGATCCGTCCGTTTGAAGACCGGTTACATATTTGTGAAGTCGTTTCCAACGGCAGGGTAGCTCTGGAGCTTCTTGAAGACAAATCAAATCAATTTGACGTCGTGATAATGGATTACCAGATCGTCGGGGGAATAATGGGCGAAAATCTTATCCGGCAGATCAAAAAAATTGATAGCACGTTGCAGATCATTGTCGTCACTAAAATGACAATTAACATGTCGGATTTTCATTTCGCCAATGCACTAATGGAAGCCGGCGCTACGTGGTATTGCACAAAGTACCCGGGGGATATCGAAAATTATATTTACCAGCCGACTGATTTTA
Source organism: Candidatus Zhuqueibacterota bacterium (assembly GCA_016931935.1). GTDB lineage: Bacteria > Zhuqueibacterota > Zhuqueibacteria > Thermofontimicrobiales > Thiofontviventaceae > Thiofontivivens. Next base: position 532 of record JAFGDW010000138.1, read on the forward strand.
TTTTAAGTATTTTTAATGCCTATGAAAAGAAACGGCTCGAAGAAGAAAAATTGCAATCCAATAAAAAGCTGCAAAAAAATATTGAGACAATTTTGGCGAATAAGCAGATCATCGGTCAATCACCTGAAATTATAAAATTACGAAAACAGATTGAGCTATGCGCCAAAAGCGATACGAGTATTTTAATTCAGGGAGCGTCCGGAACCGGCAAGGAATTAGTGGCGGCAAATATTCACTATTTGGGGCATCGGAAATTTGAAAGCTTTGTGCCGGTCAACTGCGGCGGCATTCCGGAAAACCTGGTAGAGAGTGAATTGTTCGGATTTGAGAAAGGATCATTCACCGGCGCCAATGCCAAAAAACCGGGATTGTTTGAAGTTGCCAATAATGGCACCATTTTTCTTGATGAGATCACGGAACTGCCAATTGCAGCGCAATCATCATTGCTGCGGGTCATTCAGGAAGGTGAAATTGACAAAATCGGACGTACTCAAAAAGTGAAAGTAAATGTACGAATAATTGCTGCGTTAAATAAAGATATTCAACAGGAAATCAAAGAACGGCGCTTCCGTGAAGATTTATATTACCGCTTAAATGTGGTGCCGATTTGTGTGCCGCCCCTGAATAGCCGGAAGGAAGATATTCCACTGCTGGTGAAGCATTTTATCCAAAAATTTGATGAAGACAGCGCCAATAATATCTACCAAATTGATGATGCCGGTATGAAAACGCTTATCAATCACGATTGGCGGGGAAATGTCCGAGAATTACAAAATGTTGTTCAACGACTGTTGTTTTATAAAGAAACCCAAATTGGTGAAGAATACGTCAGAATGGCGCTTGGCGAGCAGGTCAATATCGATAATCAACAACAGCAGTTATTGAAACTCGGGAATAAATCACAAATCCGCACATGGAGCGAAATTGAAGCGAAAGTCAGAAGCGAATATTTTCAATTCGTAAGGGATAATACCGAATCCGATGCCGAGGCTGCCCGGGCGTTGGGATTAGCGCCACCAAACTATCATCGCATGTGTAAAAAATTGGGGCTTAAATAGCTGCCAAAAGCCAACAGCTAATAGCTATCAGCTTTCAGGTAAATCATAAAACTCACACAATTATTAAAATAAGACTATTTCGATTGTCCGGAGTTTCTAATTACATTTTCTCTCATTTCCTGCCCACATAGCTTTGTAGCCACAAAAGTCTCCGATACATCTATTTCACATTTTTACTCAGTAGCATTATTATTTTGATAATGCACAATTATTAAATTAATAATGAATTTCGTTTCGATGTAAGTCGAACCTTGCCTATCTTCAACAAATTCAATTAATCAAATTCGTGATTTTAAATGGAACACAATTTGCCAAATGTACCACTATGGAACAGGGAGGATTTTTATTCGGGAATGTCTTCATTCTCGATATGCTGATCATTGTCGTTTACTTCATTTTTTTGCTAATCGTGGGAATCAGGTTTACAAAGCCGGAAAATAACAATTTTGATTATTTTCTGGCCGGCGGTAGTCTGGGCTGGATTAATATCGGATTCTCTATTTTTGCAGTGACAATTTCCAGCGAGCACATGCTGGTGTTTACGGGAGCCGGTGCAAAATATGGAATCGTAGTCGGATGGTTCACCTTAATGCTATGCCTTACATCCCTGCTCATGGCCTGGTTTTTTACTCCGCGATATTACCAGTCACGGGTTTTTACAGTTCCCGAATTCTTCGGAACACGTTTCAGCAAATCTTCCCGACTCTTTCTTACCAGTTATTTACTCCTTATCAACTTGATAATAAAAATATCACTTTCCCTGTTTGCCGGGGGATTATTATTACAATTGACATTGGGATGGGATTTTGCTATTTCTGCATTTCTGGTCGTTTTCGTAGCCGGTATTTACTCAATCGCCGGTGGATTTAGAGCGATTGCTAAAATCGATGTCTTTCAGGCAATCGTGATGATACTGGGAATGTCTGTTTTTGCAATAGTTGGTCTGGAAAAGGTGGGAGGCCTTTCCATATTGCAGACGCATGTCCCGTCCCATTTATTTTCAATTGTTAAGCCCATGAATCATCCTGAATTTCCCTGGACAGGATTACTACTGGGCGCCCCGGTCATCGGAATTTGGCATTGGTGCATCGATCAATTTACGGTTCAGCGCGTACTTGGCAGTAAATCGGCGGCTCATGCGCAAAAAGGTGTTATTTTGGCGGGCTTTTTAAATATTTTACCGGTATTCATTTTTGTAGTACCAGGTATTTTTGCTATGGCGCTTGTTAGCAAAACTCATCTTCCTCAGGATGCCTTTCCCAGTTTGGTTGCATCGAGCATACTGCCTGCGGGTGTCAAGGGAATGGTTGTAATTAGTATTTTTGCTGCTCTAATATCCACATTGGCAAGTTGCTTTAACAGCAGCGCCACATTGTTCACGCGTGATATTTTCCATTATCTGAATCCCGACACACACGAACGCGAACTTGTATTAGTGGGAAGGCTCGCTACTACAGCAGTGGTCATCTGGTCAATTCTTTTAATTCCGTTCATACGCTACATTCAAATTGAGATCCATAGTTTGTTCTTCTTCATTTATGCATATATAACGCCACCGGTAGTTGCTGTGTTTCTGGTTGGTATGCTGTGGAAACGCAGCAACTCCCGTGGTGTGCTTTCCGCCCTGGTTATTGGCACAACAATCGGTTTAGCCCAATTTGTACTGGTAATTTTGAATTATATGGGAATAGTTGATTCATCAGGACTGGCACAAATTGCAGAAATCAATCTGTTGCACTTTGCGATTATGTTGTTTGTTTTCTCTGCCGGCATCATGGTAATTATTAGCATGATCACCGAATCCGCAGCAATAGTCGATTTACCTGCTTCTATATCTACAATTCCGTCAACAGATTTTGTCGGTCGTGGACTGATGAACATAAAAAACAATAAAATCAATATTGGTATCTCTACATTGCTCATAATCATTATTATTTCCATTGTTATTAAATTTCTCTAGCGAATTTCAATTATAAAGCAATACGGGTAATTAGCATCAAATTTTTATTAATTATAGGAGGATTAGGATGTTCCATAAGAAATTAATTGTTACGATGCTATGTCTTTTTACACTTCTGAGCGGTTCCCAGCTCGTTATGGCTGGTGTCTCGGGTAAAATTATCGGAAGTGTAATAGAGAAATCGACCGGCGAACCGTTGCCCGGTGCCAATATATATATTGAAGGCACAACAATAGGCGCCGCTTCTGATGTAAACGGTAAGTTTGTTATTTTAAATGTCGCCCCCGGAGTTTATGATGTGACAGCATCAATGATCGGGTATGCCAAACTAACCGTTAGTGCGGTACGAGTTCGTATCGATCAAACCACGAAAACTGATTTTGAAATGGAGACGGAGGTTATATCGGGAGCAGAAGTTACCGTTGTTGCTGAAAAGAAAATTGTGAAAGAAGACGTTGCCACAAGTGTTGCGTCCTTCTCAAATGATGAAATTGAATCGCTTCCTATCACTACAATTGATGATGTTGTTGAGCTGCAGGCCGGTGTTGAAGACGGTTTGGTGATTCGTGGCGGTGGCGCCGATGAAGCTCTGTTCCAGCTTGATGGTGTAACGCTGCGCGACCCACGAAATAATCAACCGATTACAGGAATCTCATTAAGCTCGGTCAAGGAAATTTCGATTGAGCGCGGTGGTTTCAACGCGGAATACGGCCAGGTACGTTCCGGTCTTATCAACGTTGTGACAAACGAAGGTGAAAAAGATCGCTATTCAGGCGCCCTGACATTCAAATATAGCGCACCACAGGCCAAGTATTTTGGAATTTCACCTTATGACCCCAATTCCATGTGGATGCGTCCGTTTATGGACCCGGAAGTCTGTTGGGTCGGAACAGAAAATGGCGCATGGGATATTTATGAACAACGTCAGTATCCCCAATTTGATGGCTGGAACGTTGTATCTCAGCGCACCCTGCAGGATAGCGATCCGATAAACGATCTGACGCCGGCAGCCGCTCAGAAAATTTGGGAATGGCAGCATCGCCGACGCCCGAAGTATGATCAACCGGATTATAATATTGATGCTGGTTTTGGTGGCCCGGTACCTTTTATCAGTGAAAAATTGGGAAATTTGCGGTTCTTCACCGCATACCGCCAGGACCGGGAAATGTTGCTTATCCCGTTGAGCCGCGATGATTATCTGGATTGGAACTGGTCCATGCATGTGACTTCCAATATCAATGAATCGATGAAATTGAAAGTAACGAGTCTGGTCGGTAAAAATTACAATGTGGCGATCAATGCAACAGACAATGGATTTTATGGAACGCAGTGGGGACGCAACGGCGTACCATCGTGGTCACCGACCGATTATATGCGCACTCCATATATGATTGCAAAAGTGACAGACGAACAACGGCCGGGCCGTATTTTTGCAGATTCCTGGTACAGCACTGCCGATGTTTCGCACTATACAATGGCGGCGAAATTAACACACACATTAAGCGCAAAAACCTATTATGATGCCAGTGTTGAGCATGTTGCGCGCCAATATAGTACCGGTCCGATAGCTGATAGAGATTTAACTACATTGTACGAAGTTGTCCCGGGAGTATTTCTTAATGAAGCGCCATTTGGTTTTGATCCCAATCCTGATACTGGTATCGATGGAATGTTCTTTGGGGGGCATACCGCAACCGCGCGCGATTCCAGCAAGATATCATCCACCACACTCAAATTTGATTTAACCACCCAGCTTAATTATTACAACCTGGTGAAAACCGGGTTTGAATTTGCCTATTACGATTTGAATTTGAATTTTGGTATCATCAACACCTTCCGCGGTTTCAATAATTTTGTGAAGATGCACAAATTCCCGGTCCGGCTTTCATACTACATTCAGGATAAACTCGAAGCACAAGGATTTATCGTAAACGCCGGTCTTCGTTTCGATTATACAAATTCCAATACCAAATGGGTCAACGCCAGTATGTTTGACGAAAACTATTTCTCAAACTACTACGATCCAAATGGTGATTATAAGCAAATTGATTCTGAAGGCAAGTTTTACGTTAGCCCGCGTCTTTCTATTTCTCATCCGATTACCGAGAATTCAAAATTATTCTTCAATTATGGTCATTTCCGCCAGATGCCGTCCTATGATGAAGTATTCCGCGTGAGCCGTGGCGGTTCTGGCTCTGTCGATAATTATGGCAATCCCAATTTGGATCAGGCACGCACGATTTCTTATGAATTGGGTTATGATCACAGTATTCTAAGTGATTATTTGGTTCAGGTTGCCGCTTATTATCATGACATCAGCGATCAACAGGATTTTATTACGGTAGCGAATGTTCGCGGTAATGTAAATTACAATCAGGTGGCAAATAACAGTTATGCCGATATTCGCGGATTTGAATTAACATTGCGAAAATCGTATGGCACGTTCTGGCGTGGTTTTGCCAACTATACATATCAAATTACCAAAACCGGATTTTTTGGCACGAAACAAATTTATCAGGATCCGTCGGAAATGCGCCGCTACTTACAAAATACGCGCAATCTGTATCAACAACGGCCAGTTCCGCAGCCGCATGCACGCGCCAGCATATCTTTCCTGACACCGGGCGATTTCGGCCCTCAAACAGTCGCAGGCATCAAGCCGCTTGGCGACTGGATTTTAAATGTAATTGCTGACTGGCAAGCCGGTGAGTGGATTACCTGGAATCCGGATCAAAAACCCGATATATTGAATAATGTTCAGGTGAAAGACTATTATAACATTGATATTCGCCTCAATAAGCAAATTAATTTTGACAGATTTAAACTTGCATTGTTTGTTGAAATGGATAATCTGCTGAACACTAAGCGATTGTCCGGCGCCAGTTTTGATGATTTTTTCGATCAACAATACTATTTCGAATCACTCCATTTACCCGAAAGCGACGAATATAACAATATCGTTGGCGAGGATCGACCCGGCGACTACAGAAAAGATGGCGTCGAGTATCAGCCGATCGAGCGCGTCGGTAACTTCAATGAAATTGCCAGTCCCATTCCGGATGTCATTTACTATGACACAGGCACCAAAAAATACATGTACTACAAAGATGGCGAACGCCTGGTCGTACCACAGACCAGAATGGACAAAGTGCTTGAAGATAAGGCATATATCGACATGCCGAATCAAACATCATTCAATTTCCTGAATCCACGTCAGATTTTCTTTGGCGTCACCGTTAATTTCTAGGATTCATAGTGATAATTGTAAGCAAAACAGTGGGAGTTATTCTTATGCAATACATAAAACATAGTTTTAAATATTTTTTATTATTCATGATATGTTATCTGATGAGTGGCATCCAGGATGCACACTCATACACTGTGACCGGACCGTACCGGATTAAGTGGCTGCGGGTCGGTTCGTTACGGAGCTGGTATGCAAGCGCCGGTTGTGAAATTGAATACGGCCGCCGCGGTAATGCGGGCGCGCTTGGCGCATCCGACCAAACCGATGGCCTGGCCTGGCCAGCGCAATTCTTGTATCAGGAACATGAAGTTGGAAAAGCATTCCGGTTGGGCACGACCAATTACACTGATCCGATCACCGGCGCATCCTATCCTCATAAAGTTGTTGGTATCGGGCAACGCGATTGTAACACGCTGACCTACTGGATGCCTTACGAATTTAAATTGATTGGCAAGGCGCCGTCACCATTGGTGTTGGTAGACAATGCCATTGCCTCGGATAATGCCCTGAACGATGAAGTCGATGAATTTGATCCCAATTTGGTTTGCGATCGAATGATCATCAATAAACTGCATTCATCGGTCGGTGTTGACATGGTTCGCAAAATATATGCGTTCACAAATCAGAATCATGATAATTATTTCATCCACGAATACGTATTTACCAATACCGGTATCCGCGATTTACAGGGAACACAGGTCGACCAGACGTTAAACGGTGTATTCTTCCAGTGGCAATATCGTTTGGGTTTTGCTGATGAAGCCAATCGCGACGGTAGCTCCGGCGATGGCACCGGCTGGGCGCTTACTGGTTCATCGTGGGGTTTGAATACAATTAATGACGCTTTCGGGCAAGATCCCAATGTCCAATTACCGTATTTTTCTGATATGGCGTTCCATGTTCGTGGTACGGTTTCCTGGTACGGGCCTCATTCTCAAGCTCCGAGTTGGGCGGATGATGTCGGCGCTCCCGATCACACCAGTGGACGTGCACTTGGCGCAACCGCTTATGCTGGCATTGTTACGCTTCATGCGGATAAATCGCCGCAGGATCATAGCGATAATCCGCTTCAACCCACCGGAACGCGTTACCTTGGTTCCGACCGCGACGGACAGGGCCTGGAACAAACGGTTGCCGCTTTAATGACTCAACAATATGAATTCATGGCAGAAGGTCACCCCGCACAAACACAGGCAGAGCAAATCGGCAACGGTTTTGCCGATCAGTGGGGCGGCGATGCCGGTGGTTACTCAAGTTCACAAGCCTATGGTCCGTATACTTTGGCGCCAGGTGATAGCATTAAGATCGTTTTTGCTGAAGGTGTATGCGGAATCAATCGCCGGAAAATGATTGAGATCGTGACCAAGTGGTTCAATAATGACGCTCCGTTCGTGATGCCTGACGGTTCCACCACCAACGATCGTAATGAATACAAAAACGCCTGGGTTTGGTCAGGGAAGGATTCATTATACCAAACATACAAACGCGCGATTGAAAATTATCAAAGCGGTATGACAATTCCGCAACCACCACCTGCACCGGAACAGTTTGTTGTTGAATCCGGCGGTGACAAAATCAGTCTTTCCTGGGCTGGAAATGCTGAATCAGCGCCGAATTTTGACGGATATGAAGTATATCGCGCAATCGGATCAGCAACCACATTTTACGATAAAATATTCTCTTGCAACAAAAGCAATTCGGTAACATCGTTCGATGACAAAACTGCCCGTCGTGGTATCGATTACTATTATTATGTAGTTTCCAAAGACAATGGTTCGACCAATACTGTAAAACCAGGTGTGCCACTTGTCAGCAGCAAATACTACACAATGACTAATACTCCAGCCCGACTGCTCCGTCCGGCAGCATCCAAATTGGATGAAATTCGTGTGGTTCCGAATCCTTACAACATCAACGCACGCTATATCCAGTTCCGTGAAGATGCACCGGATCGTCTGGCATTTTTTGGCCTGCCCCCCATGTGCACGATTAAAATTTTCACCGAGCGTGGTGATTTGATAGAAACCATTGAACACACCAACGGTAGTGGTGATGAAACGTGGGAATCGGTTACATCTTCCAAGCAAATAGTGGTAAGTGGACTTTATATCGCTTATTTTGAAGTGTCAGAAGATTATCGCGATCCGGCAACAAATGAGCTGCTGTTCAAAAAAGGTGATCATGCATTCCGTAAATTTGTCATCGTCCGATAGCTTTAAAAAAAGGAGAATCTTAGATGCAAAATCTTAATTCATATATAAAAGTACTTTTACTGATTTCGATTGTATTCATATTTCCTCGATGCGATAGCATTTTACCCGATGCATATCAGGATGAGGAATACAAGGCGACATCAGAGGGACAAAGTGCATGTGAATACCTGTCCCGCGAAATTAATGCTGATTCAACCAACTGCGTTGTGGTCAATGCAGTTACATTCAATCAAAAAGTGAGCGCATCCAGTTTTAGCACATTGATTTCCACCACAGAAGCGCTTGCTGTTAATAATTTGAACCTGGTACAGTATCGCGCCGGCCAGGATACGGTTCATGCATCGTTATCACCTTCTGCTGGTAACGTTAATGTTTATCTGACCTGGGATCTCGATGAAACAAGCATTAATGAATATATTAATGTCGAAGCGATTGGTAGTGATGGCAACATAATTAAAAAATCAAGTTTGGATTTGCCACTGGAAACATATAGCGCCTGCACCGAGTTAGTCCGCGATTCTGATACGGGACTGGAAGAAGTGGTGTCAGCAGTTCGTGCCCAGTATAAATTCAAATTTGAACAACAGCCATATATCATTCGGTTTATTATTACCAATCCGACTGTCATTCCGGCATTCCGGGTAGTGATTTTACCCTCTTGACAATTGCTAAATTGAGTTTCAGGCAGTTCTAAACAAACTGAGGAGATACGTTTCATGAAAAAGTCAATAATACATATTTTTATAATGTTAATCATTGTGGCGCTTTGTGCCAGTCACGGTGTTCAGGCACAGACCAAAATTGCCCAAACCGGATTTCAGTTTCTGACTGTTAATTCGGATGCAAAGGCCAGCGCTACCGGAGAGGCAATGACATCTCTTGATAACCGATCGACATCGCTCTTTTTTAATCCGGCCGGAATGGCAAATATGTCGACTCGTCTGGATATGAGTTTTAGCATCAATTCCTGGCTGGTAGATATTAAATATAGTACGTTCGCATTGGCAGTACGTCCAGCAAACGGTAAATACGGTGTTGTCGGTTTAACATTTCAATCGGTCGACTATGGGGATATTCAGGGAACCATGACCGCCGTGAATGAAAAAGGTTATATTGATACCGAAATGTTTAGTCCATCGGCACTGGCGATGGGACTTGGCTACGCCAAAGCATTAACTGACCGGTTCTCGGTTGGTGGACAAATCAAAGGTGTGTATCAGAACCTGGGTAAAAGTGTTGTTCCGGTTTCGGATTCTTTGGAAGTAAAAAAGAATTATGCGAGCGCTGTCGCTTTTGACTTCGGTACCCTGTTAAAAACCGGTTACAAGAGCCTGGCGTTTGGTATGTCAGTCCGTAATTTTTCACGCGAAGTGGAATATGAAACGGAAAGCTTTGAAATTCCGCTTTTGTTCACGCTTGGCATTTCCATGGATGTTATGGATTACTTTGATAAAACCCAACTGGATCAATCGCTGGTTGTTTCGATTGATGCCACACATCCGCGTTCACATCCTGAACAACTTAAAATCGGGCTGGATTATACGGTGATGAACATGCTCTCGTTACGCTGCGGCTATGTCTCGAATAATGACGAAGACGGCATATCATACGGCGTCGGTTTATCAACGATGGGCGTATGCGTTGATTATTCCTATACGCCGTTTGGAATATTCGACAAAGTCCAGCGTGTAACAGCGCGGTTATCACTATAACTAAAAAAGCAGGAGAACGAATACGATGTTCACAAAATGTACATATATCGTCATACTTGTGTTAAGCATCCTGATTATTTCCACGGGATGCGAATATGATAGTCCACAGGAGGTGTGGAATCCCGATCAATCCGCGATTCCAGCGCCCAAAATTGCATCCGTTGTTCCCGCAGATATGGCCGTTGCGGGAATAGATGAGATTCAAATCCTCGGTGAAAATTTTCCGACGAATCCTGATTCCGTTATCGTTTGGTTCGATACGTCACGTGTACCGGTTGCCAGTATTTCGGCGACACAACTTGTTGTGAATCGTCCTGCAATCGTTGGTGATGTAACGATCAAAGTCGTTGTGCCCGCAGCGCTTGAAATTGCCAAGTTTTCACCATACAGCATTGAAGAAGTAAGCAGTGTTCTGGGCGATTTATCATCGCAGCGCAATGTGTATTCTATCGCTGTGGATAAAAGCGAGAATATCTACGTTGCAGACAGAAGAGCGATTAAAATTATGTCGCCCGATGGAACAACGTTAGATGATTACGCTTCTCCCAGAATTAATACATTTACCCAAATTTTGGCGGGACCAGAGGGTTATATATATTTTTTCGAAGATGATAAAACAATTTCACGTATCGATCCAGCATCAAAAGATACGGAAGATTTTGTCAAATTGGCCAAAAATGTATCGTATGGCGACTTTGACGCCGACGGCAATTTATATGCAGGCGGCGGTGATGGATTATACGTCGTCAATACCGATCTCGCCAACCGGCTGGTGGCATATAGCAAAGAATATGAAATTTTGTCTGTCCGGGTGTATGACAATGCAGTTTATATACTTGCCGAGAACGATAACGAGCCGAAAGTTGGTATTTGGAAAAATCAAATTAATGACGCTACCGGAACTTTGGGTGACAATGAACTGGTGCTTGATTGGGCAGCGAGTGAATATGCCGATTATGCACCGACTAGTATTACATTTACGGATAATGGAGATATGATAATCGGCATGGGAGACCATCCAAACTACCCGATTATTGTTTACAAAGATGGCGCTTTAAAACCACTTTATCAAAATCCCGATCTGTTAGCGCCAACTTGCACTCAATTGGTATGGGGAAATGCCAAGTATTTGTATGTAAATCGCGGCAGTAATTTGGAAGTTGTTCGCTTGAAGATGGCCACAAATGGTGCTCCATATTACGGCAGAGAATAATATGTATGAAAGCAATATTTCGATGGATGAATGTTAAGCTCTAAGCCGGGCATCCGCGAATTCCGAGATTCCAATGCTGATGATTGATGCCTGGTTTAGGCTAAACCGTACCCATCATGAAATGAAATTAGCAAATGTGCAGATTGTTCGAAATTCGTAAACTAAAATAGAGTTAACAAGCAGTTAAAAAAAAGGATGCGAAAGGAGGTGGTATCGAAACCAAATCGAAGTCACCCTTTCATCCGGCTTCAAACAATGGGAAATAAAGAGTGAAGTTAAGATGCAAGGTAAACAAATGAGATGGTTTTCAGTGTGAAAATCATCCAATCCAATTCATTAACCAAAACCAGGAGAAAGAGATGAAACAAATGGTTAAAGCGTTAGTAGTATTTTCATTAGTGCTATTCGTCACCGGCGCTGTGTTTGCAACAATCGTCGATGACGTTCTTCAAATTCCATTCACAGATGAAGCGCCGGATATTGATGGTGTTCTGGATGGATCGTGGTATCCTATTACAGCGACCCAAATGTTGCTGTTCAATACTGATGCAGCAATACCAACTACATGGTACAATACGTTTGCCGAATACCGTGTTATGTACGATGATGATAATCTTTATCTGTTCGTCCAGGTGTACGATGATGATGTTTATCTGCCGACAGGAGATCCATGGGGAAAAGATAATATCGAACTTTTCATCGATGGCGGCAATGAAAAAAATCCACAAAGCGTTGGTTACGATGCAAATGACACGCAACAACGCTGGGTCATGCGCGAAGTACCGAATGGTGGCGGCAGTTCAACCGGTACTCCCAATTGTGATTTTGCATTCACCGAAACAGACAGCACCTGGGCACTCGAAGTTGCAATCCCTGCCGAAGATTTGGCTACATGGTTTGATCTCGAAGAAGGCGCATTTATCGGTTGGGATATTCAGTTCTCCGATAAAGATTCAACAGATGAAGCCGGTGCCACTTCCACAGGTTTGAAATGGTGGAATGCCACAAACAATGGCTGGAATGACCCAAGTTCATTCGGCGATGCTGAATTTACCGGCCGCGTCACCACCAGTGTACTTGATGTCCAGATGGTTGAAGATGGCATTACGGTTGATGGTATTCTGGATGACGAATGGGAAGGCGTTCCTGACATTTCGATTGCGACTTTGAACGATGGCGATGGTTTCGATCAAATGGTGGATCGTAACAGCGACTTGTACACGACCTACCGGCTTGCCTGGGACGAAGATGCGCTGTATCTGTTCGTTCATGTCATGGATCAGGATGTCTATCTGCCGGCTGGCGATCCCTGGAATGAAGATAACGTTGAAATTTTTATCGACGGTGGCAATGAAAAGAATCCGCAAAGCGTTGGTTACGATGCTAATGACATTCAATGGCGCTGGGTAATGCGTCAAGTTCCTAATGGCGGTAGCGCTTCAACCGGCCCGGAACACTGCGATTTCAAATTTGTAGAAGATCCTGGCGTATCCTGGGACCTGGAAGTTGCAATTCCTGCTTCTGACCTGACATTCGATCTGGAAGAAGGAACCCTGATTGGTTGGGACATTCAAGTATCCGATAAAGACTCAACCGAAGCCGGTGTTAATTCCAATGGTATTAAATGGTGGAGCTCCAATGTATTTGGATGGAACGATCCCAGCATATTCGGCGAAGCTGAATTAATAGGTAGCAGCGGCACTGGCGTGAAAGCGCTGAAGAACACCGAGATGGCCAAAGATTACACATTGGAACAAAACTACCCGAACCCATTCAACCCGACAACCAACATTCAATACGTGATTTCTGAAAAAGGCCTGGTGAAATTGGCTGTTTACAATGTATTGGGTAAAGAAGTTGCTTCTCTGGTTAATAAAGTACAGGATCGTGGAAATTACGTAGCTGATTTCAATGCTTCCGAACTTTCCAGTGGTATTTATTTCTACCGTCTGCAAGCTGGTGATCAAGTGATTACCCGCAAAATGACGCTGCTGAAATAAGGATTCGATAATAAAATCGACTATTGACGCCTGTAGTTGTTTGTTGCTACAGGCGTTTTTTTTAACTAAAAGCTGATAAGTGAGGTAACAATTCATTATGTTACCGACAGGATGAAAAGTGGGTAAACACCTTAACAAATCTTAATTTATTGTAGAGAAATATTGCATTTGATAAGAAAAATTCTTATCTTTGTAGTCATGTCGATATGTCAATAAAATTTGTGGGTTATATTCACTCGATCGTATCTATTCGGTGGATTATTAAAAATAGAATATTTTGACAGGATGACAGGATATTTCGGGATTTTCAGGATTTTATCACGTTCATCGAGTTAAGCAAATAAGACTTTAAACTCAATGCCATTAAGTTAAGGTCAAATCCAGAAATCTGTGGAAAGCCTCACCCTTCGACGGAGTATATCCTGAGCATGACTAAGGACTCAGGGTGAAGTCTGTGATCGCTTCATACTGAGCGAAGTCGAAGTATGAACTAACATTATAATAGCATAAATCGCTTATACTTACAATGGGCATAAATTGAACATTTTGGAGTACAGCGACTGCGTCGCTGTTTGAAGTGACACAGTCACTTCACTCCATAATTGCATAAA
>JAFGDW010000139.1 GCA_016931935.1 Candidatus Zhuqueibacterota bacterium
AACTTGCATAATTAAATGTCTTTTTGTATATTACAAATATTTAAAATTAAAAGACTGTATTTAAAATAGCAAGTTACAGGAGCTCATCACTCGATTCATATGCACGACCAGCCTTCAGATGCACGTTAAATAGACACAGTCTAGTGAACTAGCTGTATCTAATAAGTTAACAACGAAATGTATCACTGAAATAGTCAATTGACGATTTTAACAAGTTGGAGCAAATGAAGAGGTAAGATATAACGACCGCGACCTGTCTTTATATTGATGATGATAAGCAGCTTCCTGCCTGCCATATCTTTTTATTCGCCATTCATTTGCGCCCCGCATATTTTAAAAAATTATTCATGCGATGAATTTCAGTTGAACAAAAGCGACCAAGTAACTAAAGTATAAGAAGGAATTGCATTGACTCGGGTTTTGGTTATTGAAGATGACGCGCACTCGTTATCCGGACTGATAGAAATATTGTCGACCGAGGGTTATGAAGTTTATGGAGCGCTAAACTCAGTCGAAGCAAAAAACATAATTATTTCACGATCCATTGATATTGTCATATGCGATTATTGTTTGCCCGATACAACAGGTCTCGAATTTTGTCCGATATTACGCGATTATCAGCCATCTGTAAAAATCTTTTTAATAACGGCATTATATGATCGTAAAATATTCGATATTGCCAGAAAAAACGGAATCGAGGAAATATTATCCAAACCGATTGTTATTGATGATTTGCTTCAAAAAATTAAGCATCATTCAATGCAATAATTTATATCATACAGATTCGTTGTTATTTGTAGGTTGTTCATATGGATTAGGGAGAGCAGCAATCCATCATACACGCCTACCCCATTACTACCCTAGTTCCCTAGTCTATGTATTGATCGTTCGTATATAGAAATCATGTAACAAGCATTTGCTTTGGATTCAGAATTAAATAGCCTGTCTGTGTATCAGTCAGTTTCGCTTTTTAATTGATTATTCAGCAGGTTGTTAATCAATCTGAATAAATATTTGTCTAATTAATTCTCGATTCATTTCACGTAAACTTGTCGATATTATATGAATTTCGGTATTCAAACGAATTTTCCAATTATATTGCACTCACGCACATCTTACACAAACAGACATCAGCAATACCACCAATAACGAAATCCAATGGGTAAATTATATACTTCAATCGCTTATATTCGAACCATTTCTTTTTTAGCTACCATGTCTGTCCGGCGCTTAATTAATCTCGAAAATCAACAAGCACCCGGTTGGTGATAAACTGAGACAGAAAAAGTGAAATGTCGAATTGTCGTGGTGTGTTGTATATTTACTAATTCGCAATAAATCCATAACCATGCCAAGGAGGTGAAATAAATCATACACAACTGTTACTTGAATCATAATTTCGGAAATCCAACTGCGTTCTTTATTAACCTTATTTAAGGAGGAAGAAATGCTAAACAAAACGCTGTTGTTTCTCATGATGGTATTAGTACCCGCTGCATTATTTGCCGGTGTGACCGGTAAACTAGCGGGTAAAGTCGTTGATCAGGAAAACGGCTCTCCCCTGCCTGGAGCAAATGTGCAGGTTGTGGGAACAACAATGGGTGCTGCAACTGATATTAATGGGGAATTCTTTATTCTCAATGTTCCCCTCGGCACCTACGAAATGAAGGCAAGTATGATGGGTTATCAGCCTATGATAATCCAGGGGTTAAAAGTAACGGTGGATCACACTACCAGCGCGAACTTCCCACTTTCCACCACAGTTGTCGAGCTCGGTGAAGCTGTCACAGTTACTGCCGACCGTGAAATTATCCAAAAAGACATGACAATGAGCCGCCAGGTTGTTTCAGGTAATGAAATATTTGAAGCGCCGGTCGCCAGCTTTGAAGCTGCCGCTCAATTGTCAGTTGGCGCTGTTGCCGACCATTTCCGTGGTGGCCGTGGTAATGAAACATTAACCATGGTCGACGGCATGTCCATTAAAGATCCGTTCGGCGCTTATTTTGGTGGCGCCGTCGGATCAAACTCCGGTATGGGTATCAATCTCGATGTTCCGGAATATGCCATTGAAGAAATGGAAGTTTTAACCGGTGGTTTTAATGCGGAATACGGCAACGCCCAATCCGGTGTGCTCAACCTGGTCACAAAAGTTGGCGGCCCAACTCACAGCGGAACATTACGTATCTCTGCTGATGCGCCGGAAGCGATGAATAGTGTAACTTCAAAACAATGGTTCCGGGAAAAAGATTTGAATCTTTATCTCGTCCCGGATTATACGGATGCAAACGG
The DNA here is from genome assembly GCA_016931935.1 of Candidatus Zhuqueibacterota bacterium. Lineage (GTDB taxonomy): Bacteria > Zhuqueibacterota > Zhuqueibacteria > Thermofontimicrobiales > Thiofontviventaceae > Thiofontivivens. The sequence continues at coordinate 2,290 of JAFGDW010000139.1, forward strand.
TGTTACTCACCGTGGTTCACGACTGGCAAATTTAAGCGCTGCGGATATTAGCGGTTTATCCGAGAGTGAATTACGCCAGTTGCTGATGAATACCTATGGATCGGATAAAGTTGGCGCTTACGAAGGTCAAGCCGCTGAATTTAGCTTAAGCGGTCCGGTACCGTTTGCCGATAAAATTCTCCCCGGCAACGTCACATATTCATTCAACGGTGATTATCAGAACCAGCCGCAGCGGCTATATGAATTCGACCGTGAACGGGAAAATGGTTCTTTTCAGGGTAAATTACTTTTTAAAATTTCACCAAATTATCAATTGATGGTATCAGGAATTGGTTCGTTCCAAAATGACCGCAGCGCCACATTCGATGAAACAAGCGGCCATGGCGGAAAATTCCCGGGTGGATACTATCCCGGTTTGGGAACCATGTATTCCTATAAAGATGTACAACGTTACCGTCAATTCCGCAATATGATGGGCCAATTAAAATGGACCCATACATTATCCGCAAATTCATTCTATGAAGTTTCCGCGGGTGTTCGACGGAATGCATTTACCAACAGAACCAAAGATTACAACGATCGCGATGCCGATGGCAATACCGATGAATTCCTCAAATGGGGCTATCGCAATGCGCCGGTCGATCCATCCGACCCCAATACTGCCTGGCAAGAACAATTGCTTTATTACACCGATGATATGAATTGGGTATGGGTACCAGCCGATGCCAATGTTATTGTTGATAATAAGCCATGGCCCGGCGGCTGGAAATGGGGCGTAAAAGGAAAATCCCAGTGGAAGGAAATCTCCTATGTGCCCCGCGGCGGCGATGAATGGCTAAGCGAATGGCGTTATATTACAGGTTCGAACAACGAACTTGAATTGACTCCATATCCAATTACCACATTGAATGAAAGCGATGTCTACCGGATTCCAAATCAATCATGGCGGGTATTTGGTGATAATGGCGGTTATACTGATATGGTCAGCGACGTGTACAGTCTTCGCGGAGACTACGTCAACCAGGTCACCGCTCGTCATTTGCTGAAAACTGGCTTCCAGTTTGAATACAGTCAACTATCACAATTCAATACCGGTTTCTTCAGTACCAGTAACTTCTATCTCGATGACTGGGAACAGGATCCGTTCGATTTTGCCGTTTATGCCCAGGATAAAATTGAGATGCAGGGTATGATTGTGAACGCCGGTATCCGATTTGATTATTATGATCCCAACGGTTTTCAGGGCGCCAAATTGCGCTATCCCGGCGATGTCACCAACCCGGTCGATCGTTCGCAGGAACCCGGTTCTGATGGCTATATCTTAAATCCCAAAACTGCCGGAGCATATTCCCAAATCAGCCCACGTCTTGGCATTTCTCATCCGATCACCGAAAATGACGTGCTGCATTTTACTTACGGTCACTTCTTCCAACGGCCTGAATATCGTTACATCTTTGAAAACCTGTCCTACGATTTCGAAGGCGCCTATGAAGAAATGGGTAATCCGGAACTCGAACCAGAAAAAACCATCTCCTACGAAGTTGGCGTTGAGCATCGATTTGGAATCGATTATGTTATTGATGTGACCGGTTTCTACAAAGACGTTCAAAACCTGGTAACGCAAATCCAGGCTGGTACGGCGCCATTCACCGATTTCTGGTTGTATGCCAATGCAGACTATGCCAATGTTCGCGGATTTGAAATTACATTCAAAAAGATGTACTCAAAATATTTCTCCGGCCAGGTAAATTATACCTACATGGAAGCCAAAGGCCGTGCATCGGATCCGCAAGACGGTGGTACATTCCTGTGGCGTAAACAATTGATGCCGAAACGCGATGAATATCTCGATTTCGATCAACGTCACACGCTCAATGTTTCGTTAAATGTCCGACTGCCCGAAACATGGGGTCCAACGATTGCCGGTTATCATCCATTTGGCGACTGGTCACTCAACATATTATCGTCTTATGGAAGCGGCTTGCCGTATACATCATCAACGCGAACAGTCGTACCTCCGGTGAATGACATGCGTCTGCCATACACCATGCAAACAGATCTGAAATTCCATAAGTATTTTGCTGTGTGGAATAACGTAAAAACATTCCTGTTCCTGGAAGGCTATAATATATTCAACCGACTGAACCTTGTCACCATGAGTTCAGAAGGTGGAACTACGGATGACTATGCCGAATATTATGACAGATTCGGTACTACTGGTGGACAGTTCCAGGATTGGTCCGTATGGGGAACAAGACGGCACTTTAAATTAGGTTTCGGAATGGAATTCTAAGTCAGTGTCACCAACGTTCAATTTGTTGTTCTGAGTATAATTTTGTTCAACCTAACGCAAAATAAGTATGCAATTAAAACAGACACTTTCAGTTTTTACATAAAGCGAGGTGTAAAAGATGAACAAAAAGATCATCCTATTAATCTCTATCCTCACCGCTTGCTTCTTTCTTGTACAATCATCCGATGGTTTTGCAAGAAGAAACGGTGTGGATAATAGTCCGTCACTCAAAAAATCAACAAACGCTGTTCGTTACCTGCAAAACATAGGTAATCTGTGGACAGTCGTCTCGAACTATGGCTGGATTGGTGATGATGCTTTTAACAATCCATCATTTGAATCCCCGGGTGGCTCTGGCAACCATTACCTGTACCAGGGCTCCATCTGGATTGGGGCTAAAGATCCCGGTGGCGTTATTCGTGTTACTGCTGGCGATGAAGAAGAATTTACTCAAACGACAGACCCGGCAGATACAGTAAAACATTGGACGAAGTTTAATGTACTATCCGATGCTGAAAAGGCAATGGGTAAAAAACGCATTATTTCTGACAATGATACCTGGGCAGAATATACGGACCTTGATCCGCAATACCATAATACAGGAGAAGGTCCCCTGGGTCTGAAAGTAATCGAACAGACATATGGCTGGAGTGCCGGTTATAATGATGATTTCTTGATTTTTGATTACCAAATCATAAATATCGGATTGAAAAATATCACCAGCAGTGGTTTACCCGATCCCAATGATCCTGGTACTCAACGAACTCTGACCGATGTATATGTCGCTATGCGGTTTGACTTTGACGTTTCCTACCTCGGATCCGGTGAATACTGGTATGATGACCTTACCGAGTACGATGCCGCCCGAAAAATTTCTTTCGGTTATGATGGCGATGATCCGGACTTCCCCGGCAACGACATTGGCGAAAACGGAACATGTACAGGCTATATTTATGCACGACTGTTGAATTCACCTCAGACGGACCCAAACCTCAGTGGTGCACAACTTGAAGACACACCGGTTTCTCAC
>JAFGDW010000140.1 GCA_016931935.1 Candidatus Zhuqueibacterota bacterium
AAAGTAAAAATGCACAGTTTTACTTGAGAAGGTATTTTCATTGTTTTTATTCACTTTAATTTAATTTACGATGATGTCTGATACTATATGTAACCCATTTTCATGCTTTAAAGCAACGCCCAAAAATTACTTGAATGTCGTGTAACTTTTGTTTATATTGATGTAATTCTGAATCATGCGAATATGTATTGAGGAGACCACGATGGCACATGTCACCACGCCGGATGCCGAAGCACTGCTCGATCAACCAATCCAATGCCTGGATCACGGCTTTGTTCGACTTGTTGATTATATGGGATCGGACGAGTCCATCGTTCAGGCAGCGCGGGTAAGTTACGGCAAAGGGACGAAAAAAGTCCGGGAAGATCGCGGCCTGATTCGTTACCTGCTGCGGCATCACCATACCAGTCCGTTTGAGATGGTGGAATTCAAATTCCATTGCAAGATGCCGATTTTCGTGGCGCGGCAATGGATTCGTCATCGTACCGCCAACGTGAATGAATATTCATTACGTTATTCGAAAGCCATCGGCGAATTTTACCTGCCGGCGTCTGAGCAAATTCGATTCCAGTCAAAGGACAATCGCCAGGGCCGTTCCGAAGACAACGTACCGCCCGAACTTCAACAACGCGTATTCGACATTCTGAAATCATCGGCTGAACAAGCCTGGGCTGGCTACGAAGAAATGGCAGATCAGGATATCGCTCGTGAGTTGGCGCGTATTCATCTGCCTGTTTCCACATATACCGAATGGTACTGGAAAATCGATCTCAGTAATTTGCTGCATTTTCTCCGTTTGCGGATGGATAACCATGCTCAGTACGAAATACGTGTGTTTGCCGAGGCAATCGCGAAAATTGTACAGGCTGTCGTGCCGGTCACATGGGAAGCATTCAGTGACTACAGTCTCAACGCACGCCAATTCTCCTCCCAGGAAATGGCCGTCCTTACCAATTTATTGAAAACGCTGCCGGAAACACCAGACTGGAAACAGTTGGCTATCGATGCCGGATTAAGTTCGTTTGAGGCTGATGAGTTTGCTGAAAAAATAGAAAAGAATACTTAAACCATAATTTAGACTAATATAACTTGAAAAAAGGAAAGATAACCGATATAATGATTTTACAAAATGAGGAATTACTAAATATCAAACAAGCAAGTATCTGGGCTTCTGAATATTTAGGCAAACGAGTAACGACATCAAATATATGCTACCTGATCCAATATGGAAGAATCCGTAAATTAAGCGATAACGGCACAACAAAAGTATCAAAAAATGAGCTTATTAATTATTATAAATCTTATAATGGAAAACGCGAAGTATCGTGGAAGGACCAACTTGGTGATGATCTTAATTGGGCATTATCATTTGATCAGTATAAAGAAGCTGAAACAACAAAACATGTTTACCGGCTTCATCCATATAAAGGGAAATTCATACCACAGCTTGTTGAGTATTTTCTTGACGATCATATTGACAAATTTAAAACCAAAACATATTTTAAAAAAGGAGATTTTATTCTATATCCTTTTTCAGGAAGTGGGACAACATTAGTACAAGCCAATGAACTTGGAATGCATGCGATTGGCATTGATGTCTCTGCATTTAATACATTAAATGGAAATTCAAAGATTGTAAAATTAAAATAGGTAAAAAATTAGTTGAATTATTATTAAAAATTTCTATTGAGCCAATGAAGCGTTAGAAAATTATATCAAAATGCAAATACTCAATCCTGAGACTCTTGTATTTATAATAAGAATTCTATTTATTAAGCTGGAAGCGAAGGAACAGTTCGGCAGTTGAAAAATAGAGTAGAGATAATAATCGCGTAGAAAAATTTAAATTCCCGGTTACTTACTGATATTCAGACCATGTACAGCACGATATTTAAAGGGTTCGCGCAATGATATCAAGTACGACGAAGCTCAGTCCTTCAGAATTATTAGTAGCTCAATTTATTGAAAAAGCAAAAAAATTTCAAGCCACTATAGAAATTATAAAAGTCCTTAAATCAAGAACATATCATATCGGTGAAGCAAATGTTTTGGTTCGTGCATCATCAGGTAGTAATAGAACATTTTTCTTTGGCATTAATTATATTACCATTGAAGAGATAGCAAATCTTGATAATCCATTTATTGCTTTTAAATGCGGCTCAATAGAAAAAGTCATTATTATACCTGCTAAAATTTTTTTTAGATATTTACCAAAAATCAGTCATGATAGAAATGGTGAATACAAGATAAATATTACAAAAAATTTTAAAATTGTACTAACAGGACGAAATAACAAAATTGATTGTATCGAATTCTTAAATAACTGGAATTTGCTTTCTGCTCCACCGACATTAAAAGAGGAAACAAAAAATTCTGTTGAAGAAAGCTTGCATTCAATATTGCAAGGCCGCATTTTAGAAATTGGTAATATTCGTGGTTATCTAACCTACTCACCTAATAAATCAAAAAAATTTAATGAGAAAAAATTAGAAGAGATTGCAACGATTAAGACGTGTCCAAAATTACAATTTTCAGATTATGATTTGCTTCGTCAAATCGATGTGCTATGGTTTAAAAATAGGGGTAGTAATCTTATTCCTGAATACGCTTTCGAAGTTGAATTGTCTACTGGCGTCTGGTCAGGTATGGGAAGAATGGCAACTCTTATTGATTATGAAAATGTTGGACTTTATGTTATTGCAAACGATGCAAAAAAATATCATCAAGTTATTAACTCATTCTCAGAATATGAGATGCGATATAAATTTATAGCTAACAATCAAATCGGTGAATTGTACGCAGCTGAATTGAATTTAAGACAATTGCGAATAAATATTGGTCTATAGAAAAATCTATTTCTCAATATTTTCCTAAACCTAACAATCATTTGTCAGCACTTAAAATTAACTAAAAGAATTATATGATAGATACTAATAAAAAAGAAAAAATTTCAATTGAAGTCATTAAAATCTTATGTCAATGCATCGAAAATTTATCCGAAATTTCAATTGAAGATTTACAGTCTCCATTTCAAAAAGCTTTTTATAACAATTTCTTGACTACCTCAAGTTATAGTTATAGCGAAATCATAAAGATTAAGCATAATTTTCTTAATTTAAATGGAATGAAAGGACAATCATTTTTTGAAAATGTTGCTCATATTTTATCAGACGGAGAAAAAAGGGAATATACAGCCAAGAAACTAGGTAATTTACAAATTCATAAAACGCAAAAAGAAAAAATAAACTCTTTAATTACCAAATTAAGTAATTCAGAATCTACACCAGATCTAGGTTCAGAAAACAGTGAAATATTTATTGAAGATTCCAGCCAATTATTGAATGCAATTGATTTCTCTGCTGATGTCTTTATAGAAGAATCTGATAGTATCACATCAATTGAATTAAAATCTGTAAAACCAAACTCAGGTGAAATGCGAGGAGAAAAACAGAAAATTTTAGAGGGTAAAGCAGCTCTACACAAAAAATTTCCACAAAAAGAAATACACTTTTTCATCGGCTTCCCATTTGATCCAACTCAGGATATTACAAATCCAATCGGTTCAGACAAAAGTAGATTTATGGCATCTTGTATCAATATGAATAAATTTTTTTCCGTATCTGAGGTGAAATTAGCGGATGAACTATGGAATTTTCTCTCTGATGATGAAAATACGATGCAACAACTCCTCGATATTATAAATTCAATCTCTACAACTGAATTTTTAGATAAATTTCAGTATGTAATGTCAAATCAAAACCGAACGGAATCGAAATATCCAGAAATTCTTAAAGAATGGCATTTAACATCCGAAGTAGAACTCATAAATCACACCAAGACTATCAAATCCAAAACAGAAAACGATAAACGATTAACGCGTATTTATAATCAGTCGCCATTTAAAAAGGACGGTAATTATAATAAGGATAGATATAACACTTTAATTCAACTAATTCAATGACCGATTAAAAGGAAATTAACACACACCAGGATGCAACGTACACTCATTTACATAGGCTTAACCATTGCAGCAATTGGCTTACTTTGGCCGTGGGTGAGCAAACTCCCGCTGGGACGGCTGCCCGGCGACATTATCATCGATAAGCCGAACATGAAAGTATTTATCCCGATCACGACCATGCTGCTTGTGAGTGCGGTATTGTCGTTAATTATGTGGCTATTTAGAAAATAAATGCAGAGCGCAAAGAGCATAGTGTATGGCGAAAAAATTTCACTTGCTGCTATGCGCTATGCACTTTGCTTTGTTTTAAGATACAATTCACTCATACAAATAACCAAAAACATACAACGTATGCCCATGCCTTTCATCGCCGATTTACATATTCATTCGCACTATTCCCGCGCCACCAGCAAGCAGCTCAATCTGGAACATCTGCACAAATGGGGACAGCTTAAGGGATTGCAGGTAATTGCCACTGGCGATTTTACCCATCCGGCCTGGCTGGATGAACTGGAACAAAAGCTGGAACCTGCCGAACCCGGACTGTTTCGATTAAAAGATGAGCACGCCAAAACAACACAATCCGAAGTACCAAAGGCATGTGAAAGTACGGTTAGGTTTATTCTATCGACAGAAATCAGCAACATTTATAAAAAGAACGACCGGGTGCGAAAAGTTCATAATGTGGTCATGGTGCCATCAATCGAAGCCGCGCGAAAATTGCAGAAACAGTTGGAAAAGATCGGCAATATCCGTTCGGATGGCCGGCCGATACTCGGACTGGATTCCAAGCATTTGCTGGAGATGGTGCTGGAAACCGACGACCTTGCCTGCCTGATTCCCGCGCATATATGGACGCCCTGGTTTTCGGTGCTCGGCTCCAAATCCGGATTTGACAGCATCGATGAATGTTTCGATGAGCTGACCGAACACATTTTCGCCGTGGAAACCGGACTGTCGTCCGACCCGCCAATGAACTGGCGCGTATCACATCTCGACCGGTTTACGCTGGTGTCCAATTCCGATGCCCACTCCCCGCAAAAGCTGGCGCGGGAAGCCAACATCTTCAATTGTGAGCTATCGTATCCGGCCATGCTTCAGGCGCTTAAATCAGGCAATCCGGAACAATTTGGGGGGACGATCGAATTTTTCCCGGAGGAAGGCAAATACCATCTCGATGGCCACCGCAAATGCAATACGCGCATGTCACCGGGAGAAACCGCTGCCAATAACGGACTGTGTCCTGTGTGTGGCAAGCCTGTCACCGTTGGGGTATCGTATCGCGTTGATGAACTGGCTGATCGGCCATTGGGAGAATCGCATCCGCGGGCATTTCCGTTTGAGAGCATCATTCCGTTACCGGAAGTTGTCAGCGATGTGAAAAATGTCGGCCCTAATTCGAAAGCAGTCACCAAACTCGTGGATGCAATGTTTGCCCGGCTGGGAAATGAATTGACAATTCTGCGGCAATTACCGTTAACCGACATTGAAAAAATCGGTGGATCATTGATGGCAGAGGCGATTCGCCGTACACGCGCCGGTGAATTACAAATTGCCGGTGGCTACGATGGCGAATTCGGCACGATAGAAATTTTCACTGATGAGGAGCGAAAAAAATTTTCCACATTACAATTTTTCTTTGCTGACGAAAAAAAAAAGCACACCCCTGATAATATCAAACAAACCTCGTTGTTCATAAGGGATGAAGCCGACAATCCGACTCCATTCACAGTTATCCCGATTGAAATATCATCGCCTGATGATGAAGCTGAATACAACGGTCTAAATAGATCTCAACATCAGGCAGTTCATGCCGATGCACAGTCCATTTTGATTGTTGCAGGTCCGGGGACTGGCAAGACCCGCACGCTTACCCGACGAATTCACAACATTATTGAAAACCAGCAGGTGTTGTCGGAAAATATTCTGGCGATCACGTTTACGAATAAAGCTGCGGATGAAATGCGGGAACGAATAATGCATGATAAATCATGCACTCCGAACACAAACACCTCGAACATGACAATCAGTACGTTTCACTCACTGGGAACGCTGATTCTTCGCGAACAGGCAACGCTGGTGAATTACCCGGCTGATTTTTCAATTTATAATGATAGCGACTGTTTGCAGGTAATGCGCAGTCTGTTGCCGGATACACCGATCGCGCAAATTCAGGAGTATCGCCAACGAATTTCGGATGCAAAGAATCAGTCACTTACGCACGATCAATGCGATGATGGTAGCGCTTTCCCGACGATTTACCGACAATATCAAGCGGCTATGCAACTGGCTGGTGCGTTTGATTTTGATGATCTGATTCTTCGCCCGATTCGTCTTTTACAAGCGGAGCTCGATATGCGGACACATTATCAAGAAAAATTCCGCTGGATTTTTGTCGATGAATATCAGGACATCAATCAGGCGCAGTACAAATTGCTAAAACTGCTCGTCAACGAAACGACCAATCTGTGCGTGATCGGCGATCCGGACCAGGCAATTTATGGATTTCGCGGCTCGGACGTGAAATATTTCCATCAGTTCAAAACCGATTTCCCTGACGCGCAGACATTCGAGTTGGAGAAAAACTATCGCTCCACCCGAAATATTGTTAATGCCGCGCGACAGGTGATTCAGAAAAGTCCCGGCTGGTCTGCGAATCAACTTTGGTCGGATATTATCAGCGAGGGCAAGCTGGATATTATTCAGGCGCCCACCGAAAAAGCCGAAGCCGAGACTATCGTCCATTCAATCGAGCAACTGGTTGGTGGCTTTAGTTTCTTTTCCGTGGATTCGGCGCGTGCCGGGTATGAAGATACCAGCTATTGTTCAGGATTTTCTGACATTGCCGTGCTTTACCGCACCAACGCTCAATTATTTGCGCTGGAGGAAGCGTTCATCCGTTCCGGCATGCCGTATCAAACTGCCGGGGAAACACCGTTCTGGGAGCATCCGGAAGTCCGCGAAGTGTTGTCGTATATTCGCGTGTTGCTTAATCCGGCCTCGGACATCGATCTGATGCGGATTCTCAATGTACCGCCACGCGGCATCGGTGACCAGACCTTCCGTATCATCATGAATTACAAACACACCAACCAGCTTTCGTTGTGGAAGGCATTGAAACAAAGCCATTACATTTCGTCGCTCAGCGAAACACAGAAAACCCCAATTCGTCTGTTCGTTGACCGGATCGTACGGTTGCAGCAGTCAATCACCGAATTAAAGCCCGTCGAACTGATTGAACGCGTGCTTATAGATTCCGGGATGAAAGCATACTATAAAAATGATAGCAAACGCGCGTATTATTGGCAGGAATTGCACGACCAGGCCGTTGGTCATTCTGGCGACGTACGAAACTTTCTCGAACGTATCGCGCTGCGCCATGAATCCGACAGCTACGACCCACGCGCCGAAAAAGTGATGCTGATGACACTGCATGCTTCCAAGGGATTGGAATTTCCGGTAGTGTTCATCACCGGCTGTGAGGACGGCTTGATCCCATTCCGACAGGATGGCAAACTGTTTGATTTGGAAGAGGAGCGGCGACTGTTTTACGTCGGCCTGTCACGCGCCAAGCACAAACTGATTTTGACACGTGCCAACAATCGATTTCTGTTTGGAAAACGCACATCAAACAATCCGTCTCCGTTTTTGGCGGATATTGAGATAGCGCTTAAGGAATTCCGGCGTTCGGAGATTAAACGCCGCCGGAAAGATGCTGATACAAAACAAAATGACGGGCAGATGAGTTTGTTTTAAGGGAGCAATCAGCGGTCAGCTTAACGCGCAGCCAACGTGCCACGCACTTTGAAAGTGCGTGGCACGTTTTTGACCTGGGATTCGGTTTTGAATTACTTAGTCAGTGTTGGTCATATTTTTTTAATCACGGTCTCGACTCTGATCATTCATATGACTCTACTATGGATATGCCCCATATACTCGTACAACTTACAATCCTTTAAAGGTTATTACAGTTCCACCCTTATATAAACCCATGCTACTTCACCAACAACATTTTCTTCGTCATCGTCTGTCCATTAAAAATGGCCTGGTAAAAATACGATCCGGAAGGCGCTGGTTGTCCCCACGTGTCCTTGCCGTTCCAATCAACAACATAGTTACCTGCGGACATGGAATTATCGACTAGCGTGGCGATTTCCCTGCCCATCAGATCGAACACCGCGATGCGGATTGTGCCCTGGCCTGGCAGTGAAAATGGAATGTGTGTGGCCGGATTAAACGGATTTGGGTAGTTTTGATTTAGCTTAAAATCCGCGGGGTGTTGTTTGTCATCACCCTGTATCACCCACGTGCTGTTTTCATAACGCGCTACAACGCCATGAATACCGACCGCCCAACCGTGATCACGGTCTGTAAAGGATAAATCCGACCAAAAGTATTTATAAAGGTTTTCCTCCTGCCAGGTTTGACCGCCATCGATTGTATGCTGGAGCGTAAGGATTCCGGCAAGCCAGCCCTCGTTGCGATCAAAAAAATGGACTGTTGTAAAATCGTCATAATTGGGGTTATAGCGTTGTATCCATGTTTTACCGCCATCTTCCGTATGCCAGAGACGGCTATCCGTCCCGCATCCCCATCCATATAGAGAATCGACGAAACACATGTCCATCACCGCATACAATCCCCACTTGGAATTTTTGTCCTGTTGTATTTCCCAGCTTTTGCCGCCATCATCGGTTGCCATAATAACATCCTGCGAGCCGAATAACCAGCCATGTAACGAATCGATGAAAAAGAAATGGCTCAAACTATAGTCATGAGCTACAAATAACTCTGTCCAGGCTTTGCCGCCATTCCCGGTGCGAATTATATATGTCGAGTCGCTGGCGGCGCCAGTAGCCCAGCCATTATTTTCATCAATAAACTGAATCTGATGATATCCGGGTTTTGAGAGTTGGTGTTGCCATGTCTGCCCGCCATCGACCGTGTTATAAATACCTTCTCTGGCATGCACAAGCCATCCTTTGTGTGAGTCAATAAAAAATAGTTGATTGCCTTCCATTTTATCGATATACTGCCAGGTATCGCCGCCGTCGGTTGTTTTAATGAGTGAGAATCCGCCGGTCGCCCAACCGGTTCGTTCGTCCAGAAACTGCACCGAATTTAAACTTGCCGATGGAAAATTCATTTGCCAGTTCCAGGTTTCACCGCCATCAATAGTATTTAAAATAGTGCCCTTCTCGCCAACAGCCCAACCTACCCGAGAATTGGCAAAACTAATATCAAACAGATCTCCTCCAAATGGATCGATCGCCGGGTTCCAGGTAACGCCGCCATCGGTCGTTTTTAGAAGCGTACGAAAATAACCAATACTCCCGCCTGCGATCCAACCGGTATCTGCCGATATAAAAGTGATAGTGTTAAATAGTCCGGTATTATCCAGATTTGTACTTTCAATAGTCCAGCGCTCGCCTCCATTCACTGTGCTGGCGAGAAAGTTATTGCTGCCTACGATCCATCCGGCATCTTTATTTACAAAATGAACATCTTCCAGAGATTTAGAAATTTCGAGAGATTGATCTGTCCAGCTAAGCCCGCCATTCGTCGTTGAAAAAATTGTTCCTTGCCTGCCAACAACCCATCCTGTCAAACTATCGATAAAACAAATTCCCCAAAGTACATTATCGGTCGGCTTGGGAAGTGTGATCCAATCATTGCCGCCATTTTTTGTACAAATCACATTGCCTTCAAAACTGACACACCACCCCTGCATCTTATTAATGAACGAACATGCTTGAAGATCTTCATATCCGTAGGCTATTTTTAGTTCATGTTTTTGAATTTTCCATGTCTCGCCGCCATCTCTCGTATTCATTATCAAGCCATCACCCCCAACAATCCAGCCGTGTTGTGGTGTTACAAAGACAATATCTTCAAAAAATCCTAATGTTTTTTAAAGTATCGTCCTGCTCTGGTGTAAATCGATATTGTTCCCAGTCAAGGCCTCCATTTTTTGTATGCAGCAATTGGTTTTGAAGTCCCAGTATCCAGCACGTATCCGCATTTATTGCCTTTACTTTTTGCATAATGAATCCCCAATCCGCCTGACGAATAATTTCCCAGGATGCATCTGCATAAACATGGTTTTGTGATAGGGATAAACCAACTAGCAAAATAATACCTATAACAAATTTTTTCATTGGAATGGCTCCCAAAAAATGAGATGGTTGATGTTATACTTAAAACGGGCTTAATTTGGATAATTTTGAGTATGAAGTATATCCGACAGTTCGCCTGGCCCGCCACGGTCTGTTTACCATAAAATATACGAATAGTTTGTAACATGCGGTTATTACCGATGCCATCGCTTGGAGCGATTGCATCGGATGGTTGTGTTACATTTTAAAGCTTAACGAGTATATTCGCAAAAAGCAGGGTTGGGGACGTCCATGAACGTCCCCTACATACAGGTGGTAAAACCCTCTGGTGAACTATTTAATTAATGCCATCCGTTGCACTTGTTGATATTCGCCAGCCTGTACAACACCAAAATAAATACCGCTTGCCGCAAATAATCCGTGTTGGTCCTGTCCATTCCATGGAATAACATGAGCTCCGGGCTCCGTGTACCCTTGTTGGATTGTTCGTATGAACTGACAGGACACATTATAAATCTGAACGGTTACTTCCAATGGCTGAGTGATTTCAAAATGGATTTCTGTTTTTGGATTAAACGGATTTGGATAATTGCCGTGAAGCCGCAGTGTTGATTGTCCGGTATGTTGATTGTTTGATGCAGCGCTTCCTCCGCCGGGGTGCACTTTAATAAGTTTGCAATCGTCATAAACATCGTCCCAGAACAGCATCACATCCTCGCCTGTGGTGAGATTGTTGTCATGACATATATAAAAGCTGCTACGCGCTTCAGCAACATTTGATGATTTGTTCAATTGTGGCGCTCCGCTGCCTTCATAGTACCCATAGCCGATTAAGGTGACAGCGTGGGTCTGCCACAATGCACTATTAATTACGACGTACACCATTGGCCGGTTGGCAGTAACCTCAGCAACCACAGTGTTTAAATCTTCAGCCGGAGAATGCCAGTCAAGCTCACTGGCGTCAAAACTGTAACGCCGTCCCCAGTTTGGGTAATTACATAACTCTTCGATGCCCGAACAAATTAAACCAGTAGGCGTTCCGCTACCCTCAATAAAAAATTGTGTATTAGCCAAGCTCATCATGCACCAGGTACCACCATCCGCAACCGTCAGGCTCTAGGTGCCCTTCATATGATGAGTCATCTCCTTTTACAAGCAATGGATACCCCCTCTGTCATCCCAATAACCAAGAACACACGCGCTGGCAAATTGGGCGCAGCGCCTATTTCCTCCTGAGTGCCAATAATCCGGCACACCATAGATTTTTACATATAAATCCGGCACGTCCTGAGGCTTATGCAGTGATTCATTATTAAGCATTTCATCAGGCTCAATTTGATCATCATAATCAGGTAACTTATAATTTAGGAGTTCCTTAGCCGATTGTTGATCGTCGACAATGGCTAACTCGCTTAGATCTACCAGACACTTATCATCGCCATCTTCAAATATAGCATAATATTCCAGCACACCAGTGAACAGATACTTTTTTAATTTCATATTTTTCATTTTGTTTGAACTGGCAATTTCCTGTGCATCAATCATGGCAACATAATTAAGCGGCAAACCATCATAAATCTCAAGCGGTTTAAAGGAATCCCCCCGTTTCAGGGTAACGACCGTTCCAAAATTAGCTTCATCCAGCATTTCCCGCCATCCGTCATCGATCATCTTCTGCGCATCCTGCAATTCAGCATCCTTCGTCGACAATTTCAGTTTTTCCTCGCCTTTAAGTCGAAGCGCTCGACCTTTTTCAACTTTCTTAAACAGGTCATTTGCATTAGTCATATCATTTTTATCTTTATTGATACAAAACATGTACGCAATTAATCCGTCAGTCGGATGTAAAAATTCTATCCAGTCGCCAAGTTTAATGTTTTCACCCCATGCCTTGGAGCCGTACCAAAGCGCTTGCTTTTTAGCAACAGAAATTTTTTCAGCCTGAAGATATGTGCTATTAGTAAATAGAATAGATAATAGTGTAAATAAGATACAAATTATCCGGTAATTTTTCATTATATCCTCCGATAAGAAGTTCAATTATTAACCAACTTGTTATTTTATACCAAGCAAAAACTATCGGAGGACATCGATTTTAGATTACGACCATTTTTACTTGACTTTTTTCAAAAAAAAAAGTGTAAAATATGGCCAGCAGAACTATATGCTGTTACGCATGATCCGGTCGGATATGTATCCGGATTCCACAAGCCGATTATCATTGATAAAATTCAGCGGGCGCCAAAACTTTTTCTGGCGCTCAAACAACTCATTGATGCACAGTTAATCCCCTGATAATAAATCAAAACACCGAACACACCAATCCTTTCAAGTACTCCCCTTCCGGGAAATTCGTGGCCACCGGGTGATCGGCGGCCTGGCTTAAATGATGCGTAACAATAACATCCCGTCCGGCATCCAGTGCGGCACCGGCAACGATTTTTTGAAATAGCAGGCGATCCACATGTCCCGAACAAGAAAACGTGAACAGCGTTCCGCCCGGACTTAATAGCTTCATCGCCCATAAATTGATATCTTTATAAGCTCGCGCTGCCTTGTCAACCTGCCCCGCATTAATAGCAAATTTTGGGGGATCAAGCACAATCACATCAAACTGTCGGCCTTCATCCCGAAAGCGACGCAGTTGTTGTGTGACATCGCCGGTGATATGGCTTACACCATCGTTTTCCGAAAATCCATTTAACATTGCATTGGCCTTCGCCAGTGCAATTGCCTCTGCCGATGAATCGAGTTGGGTAACCGATTTCGCGTCTGCATGCAGCGCGTGAATACCGAATCCTCCAGTGAAGGCATAACAGTTGAGCACATCTTTGGAAGGAGCAAATGCATTCATTAGTAAACGATTTTCCCGTTGATCAAGATAAAATCCGGTTTTGTGGCCACTGCGGATATTAACTAAAAATTTGGCTGCGCCTTCCTGAATTTCGATTTGTTCCGGTGGTTCTTGTCCGGCCAACAATCCTGCCGTCAGCGGTAAATTTTCAAGCTTGCGCACATCGGCATCGGAACGTTCATAAACACCTTTCACAGAATCAAGACCCATTAAAATATCAACAATCTCACGTTTCCAGTGTTCAGCGCCCGATGAAAAAAACTGACAAACGATGAAATTATCGTAACGATCAACGACCAAACCCGGCAATCCATCTGATTCTGCATTCACAAGACGGTACGCGTTACTATCCCTAAGCTCTGTAATCGAACTCCGTCGCTGCAGCGAACGATCAATGCGTCGCTTTAAAAAGAAGACATCGATTTCGTCTCCACTATCGAACGACCAGATACGTACACGAATTTGCGAATGCGAGCTATACGCGCCACTTGCAAGCCATTTTCCATTATCGTCAATAATAGCTACCGTTTCACCATCGGGGAAATTTATATCTTTGTCAGCAATCGCTCCGGAGAAGATCCATGGATGTTTACGCTTCATCGATCGTTCGCGTCCGGGTTTTAATTTAATCGTATTCATTTACTGGATTTTCCTTCCAAAAATTCCGATAATATTATATCTATCCATTTAAGACAAAAAGCGTTCAACCGATAGTATAAAAAAAAAGCAGACCTAATATACACTATGCAATATCAATAATCAAGGAAATAAAAAAAAGTCATATTACTAAAGATTTTTATCTTTCACGCCGTAATAAAGGAATAGTAATATAAACTTAATTAACGCTCTTTTTTAAATTTAAATACGATTGATACAATTTACTGATTTACAACAAGAAATGATCTGCTGCGTTGTTAACCACTTATATTAAATGACTGGCAACATTCCGGATTCCTGAACGATTCTGATAGTTTTGGAGCAAGTACGTATGAAATTACGCGCATTGGTTTTAGATGACTCGCGTATTATGCGCAATATGATTAAAAGAACTTTGGAACAAGCCAACCTGGCAGAATTTGAATTTACCGAAGCGGGAGATGGTCTGGGAGGACTCGAATTATTTAATACTCACGAATTTGATATTTTGTTTGTTGATTGGAATATGCCACAAATGACCGGCATTGATTTCGTGATTAGAGTTCGGGCGGATCAAAACGCCAATAATATTCCGATCGTTATGGTGACAAGCGAAAAAACCATGGAGAAAGTAAAAGTAGCACTTGATGAAGCCGGTGCGAATGTATTTATAAGCAAACCATTCACTGTCAGTGAAATGAAATTCAAATTAACTCCTCTCCTGGAATCAATAGCGACACCACAATCCAGCACGTACTCATATGATTTTTTTGGAAAATTGGCAGGAGGTGAAAAATGAATCCATCACCACAAATGGATGTGGTCGTAAAAACAATAGAAGTCACGGAAATTCTGCTAAATAATGTCCAGACAGCGGTCGATATGACATTTTCATCGATTTACAGTGAGGGTGTGGAATTTCTGGGGGCTGCCCAGGTTCAGGAATCATTCGATGGAATCGTGGGTATTATTTCACTCGTAGGAGACATTTCGTGCAGTGTAGCCATCGGGTTGCCAAGAAATATGGCAGGACTGGTTTCGAAAAAATTTATCGGCTTTGATATAGACTATAATAGTGAAGATATGGGTGATATGATCGGGGAGCTAGTAAATATTGCAGGAGGTGACCTGCTTGCTCGCCTGGATGCTGATGGCATTAAAACGGAACTTTCGTTACCAACAGCAACACGTGGCAATCCACTCAAATTTTTGGTACAGGAAAAAACAAAAGTAATGTGTATAAAATTCAAATGCCCGGACGGGGTATTTTGGGTGGATATTGCCTTAAACAGTTTAAGCCAAAACAATGCCCAGGAAAATATATCGAATAAACAGAGCGAAAAACAGGAGAGGTACGATATGGTGGATGCATCAGGTGGTCAGGACGTAAAATTTTCACCTGAAGAAATCGAAGGGATGAAACAATCGGTGTTAAAAACCTTTGGTTCTATGGTTGGTGAGGACGTACAATTTACCGGGTTTACCGATGGAAAAGAAGCATTTAACGGGATAGTCGGAATTGTATCACTTGTCGGCCACCAACAGACATGGTCATTGATGTTGGGATTTACGCCTGAATCGGCGCTCAAAATCGGTGAAAAATTTGCCGGTTTTGAAATCGACTATGATTCTGATGACATGGGAGATGTTATTGGTGAACTCGCAAATGTTGTCGCTGGTGATGCAGCAGCACAACTTTATTCGCTAGGTATAAAAGCAGAATTATCGATCCCGACAATTGCCAGAGGGCGAGAAATGAATATGCTTCTGGCTAAAGACGTTGCTAAAATGCATTATAGTTTTAAAACCCGGATTGGCAATTTTTGGATGAAATTAGCGACAGAACGACATTAATCCCCGTAGGAGTTCACCATGCAACAACAGAGAATAGAAGTCGCCAAGAAACTGGAAAAGGTTCATTCAAACCTGTTCATCTTAAAAAAAGATGATAAGGAATTTCTCATTCAGGTTGGGGCGGCCCTGGAAAAAATTGTAAAAGAGATGAAAAGTGATGATGCCGAGCTGACTCGCGTATTACATCTCTGTTTGGAAGGTTTAAAAGCTATTTATGAGAAACAAATTGTCGAATTTGATGTCGTTGTCAATTCCATTAAAAATGCGATTGATGTAACCCGACATGCACTCATTTCCGACAATAATGCAGAAATTGAGTTGTCCACCAAAAAAGCCTGGCAGGATTTGTGGGATACGCTTTATTTGAATAAAAGCGATCACCCAATGAATATGGATTCTGCCGAGCAAACCGTATCCGGACCCGAACCGGGCATAGCAGAAACACCAGAGGCATCATCTCCCGAAGAACCGGTTTCTGTTCAGAGCCAGGAAATTCCTATGGAACGCGCAACGACATTACTCGAACAGCCGCCTTCAGACGAGAGCGATTCTTTCGAATCGGTTAATTCGAATGGAGCCGCGGAAGAAGAATTTGATGAAGCGGAATTGGCTGAACTCACGCTTAATGACGCCGCCGCAACACTTGTACAAATCGAAACGAGTGATAAAAGGGGACTAAAAAAAGTTAGCGAGATTATCAAGCGTATCATAAAACGTGAAAATTATGATGACGAGATCGTTGACAAAATGCTTGATGCCATATCCACCTTGAATGAACTTATTAATGGACAACCAGAAAATCCCAACATTTTATACGGCGAAGCAAGTCGGCATATAGAAACCGCACTCGAACTCATTGAATCGAAAGAACTATCGCCGAACGAAAATACCAATGAATCAGCAATCGATAAAAAGCCTGAGATAAAACAATCAACTCCGCCACCAATTACACCCAAAGCATCAACCGGCGAAAGTCAGGTCACGCTGGCGCCGCCAAAGGCAACTGGAACGGTTGTACCCGTTATTACATCTGTATTTGAACCGTTGCCAGCCGATGCTGATTCAAGTCTGATTGGTGAGTTTATCACAGAAAGCCGGGAGTACATTGAAAATTCAGAAGCCGCCCTGTTAGCAATGGAAACTAATCCGGATGATGATGAATCAGTCAATATTGTGTTCCGGGCATTCCATACAATTAAGGGGACATCGGCGTTTTTAGGGCTGGCAGGTATTTCCGAATTTGCTCATCGCGCCGAATCGTTCTACAGTCGTATTCGTGACGGAGAAATAAAGTGCATTGGCGGGTACGCAGATTTATCGCTTCAGGCAGTCGATATGGTTAAAGAGCTAATTGACAATGTTGAGCGTGCCTTAAGTGGCGCCCCATTGTTGAAACCGGCAAATTATGATCAATTGATTACCATTTTGGAAAGTCCTGAACAACATGGTATTTCAAACGAATCGAATGCCCAATTGGATGAATTAGCATCCACCGAGACAAGTTCATCATCAAGCACACAAGACGATGCTGCATCGCGGACGCTGGATTTATCTGCCCAAACGACGAATTTGAGAAGCCAATCAAATCAGCAAACGCAGCAATCACAACAATCACTGTCCAAGCCAACGACGGAATCATCCGTACGTGTTAGCACCGGACGGCTGGATCAACTCATTGATATGGTCGGTGAATTGGTAATTGCGCAATCGATGGTAGCTCAGGACAATATCGTTTCGCGCAATGAACATCATGAGTTATTGAAAAAAGTAATGCACGCCAGTAAAATCGTGCGGGAATTGCAGGACCTCACCATGTTAATGCGTATGGTTCCGTTAAAGCCAACATTCCAGAAAATGGCCCGTGTTGTGCGCGATGTTGCCCGTAAAAGTAAAAAACACGTCGATTTTGTATCCGAAGGCGAAGATGTGGAAATCGATCGTAATATGGTCGATTTAATGAACGATCCGCTCGTTCATATGCTGCGAAATTCAGTAGACCATGGCATCGAGGCCCCTGCTGATCGGGAAAGTATTGGAAAAAATCGTAAGGGAACAGTCAAACTAAACGCATATCACTCAGGTGGTAGTGTTGTTCTGGAAATTAATGATGACGGTCATGGTCTGGATCGGGAACGTATCGTTGAAAAAGCGATTACACGCGGACTCATCGATTCCGATAATAATATGACTGACAACGATGTTTACAGTCTCATATTCGAACCCGGCTTCTCCACAGCTAAAAAAGTTACTGATGTATCGGGACGTGGCGTTGGATTGGATGTGGTTAAAAAGGGCGTTGAACGGTTACGCGGACGGATTGAAATAAATTCACGTCCCGGCGAAGGTACGACGTTTCTGCTGCGATTGCCATTGACACTGGCCATTACGGATGGCATGCTTGTAAAAGTGGGTGGTCAGCGTTATATTGTGCCGACAATAAATATTTACATGAGTTTCCGGCCGGTATTAAATAATCTGTCGACCATCGCCGGAAAAGGCGAAATGGTTATGCTGCGTGACACCTTAATGCCGTTATTCCGGCTACATCGTTTATTCAATATTGATGATGCCATCGAAGATCCAACCCAGGGATTGCTTGTCGTTGTCGACGACGGCGAACGTCAATGCGCGCTACTGGTGGATGAATTGCTCGGCCAACAGCAGGTTGTGGCAAAATCATTGGGTTCGGGAATAGGAAAAGTTCAGGGTATTTCCGGAGGCGCAATTTTAGGAGACGGCCGCGTCGGTCTTATTCTCGACACGACCGAAATATTGACACTGGCACGCCAGTCTTCGGATAGCGTTTCGTTGCAAAATTCATAATAAATAATATTTTCTAACAAAAGATTTCAACACGGGCATAGGCTGACCCGGCTAGTGATAAAGAGTCCTGTAAAGCTCGTTTACGAAGGAGTACAACATGAGTGCAAACGCGGAAAAGAAAATGACTTCAGCAAACCCGCCGGAAAGCGGAAAGAAAAAAGCAGTAAAGCAACTCGGGGGAAAATATCTGACCTTTTTTCTGGCTAATGAAGAATATGGACTGGAAATTCTGAAGGTTGTTGAAATAATTGGAATGATGGATGTTACTCCGGTTCCACGTACGCCACGTTATATTCAGGGTGTCATCAATCTGCGTGGCAAAGTAATTCCGGTTATGGATTTACGACTAAAATTCGGGATGCATCACGTTGAACAGACCGATGAAACTGTAATTATTGTTGTTCATGCACAGGGTATCGAAATGGGTATTATTGTCGATAAGGTTTCTGAAGTGCTTGATATAAACAGTGAAAGCATTGAAGATTCACCTGCTTTCGGCACTGAAGTGAACACCGAATATATACTCGGGATCGGAAAAGCTGAAGGCAATGTAAAACTACTGCTTGATATTGATCGTGTATTAAGCTCACAGGATATTATTGACATGCAAACTGCGAAAGCCAAAGACGATGCATTATCCGACGACGATGATTCAACGGAATAAATTCGTTTAACAAGAACACTGCGTAAGCATAATCACGAGGTATCATTATGGATTTCTTGAAAATTATTATAATTGGCACAATTGCAGAAGCAGTTAAAATTGCCATATTCTATGCAAAAAATAAATTCAGCCTTATTACACGGATAAATATGGCATTCTATCCAATTATAATGCCGATCGCCATTGGCTGCTTTGCCATGGGAAAATTCGGATTTTCTTCACCACTCGCGTGGGGGCTCATTCTTTTCGCTGGTGTGTTCGAAATTGTCTTGACTTCAATTCTTTTTGAGAAGAAAATTATCACACCGATCAAATCTGTGACCACGGCAATGGAAGAAATCAACAGTGGAGAACTCGAAACGGATATTACGCCATCCAATAATGATGATGAAATCGGACGGCTCTCCACCGCCGTGTTCAATCTACAAGCAAATCTGAAATCGAAAGTTGGTGTAATTGATCAAATTTCCCGTGGCAATATTTCAGGCACAAATATAAATAGTTCGGCGTCGGATGCCCTTAGCAAATCCATTTTGCTTTTGCAATCCACATTTCAGGATTTAATTAATGAAACGAGTAAAATGATTGATGCTGCACGATCCGGACAATTACACGCCCGCGCGGATTCATCAAAATTTTCCGGCGATTTTGCCCGTTTAATTCAGGGACTCAACGAAAATACCGAAACATTAATGGCGCCAATCACCGAAGCGCTTCAAGTGCTGGAACAACTTGCAGATCGCGACTTGTCAGTGAAAATGGATGGTGAATATCATGGCGATTACGCCCGGATTAAGAACGCACTCAATCGAGCAGTTTCGAATCTCGATGATGGCATGCAAAAAGTCACTAATTCAGCGGAACAGGTGGCAACTGCCTCCGATCAAATCAGCAGCGGCAGCCAATCGCTGTCTCAGGCATCATCCGAACAGGCAAGCTCGTTGGAGGAAATCACCAGCAGCTTGAAGGAAATTGCATCGATGATTAAACAAACAACTGCAAATGCCAAAGAAGCACGCGGTATTTCCGAAGGCGCACAATCCACGACCGCCGAAGGGATGGATAGCATGCAACGCCTGTCATCTGTGATGGAGCAAATTAAAAATTCATCCGGCGAAACTGCCAAGATTGTGAAAACAATCGATGACATTGCATTTCAGACAAACTTGCTTGCCCTGAATGCCGCTGTTGAAGCAGCTCGTGCTGGCGAGGCCGGAAAAGGATTTGCCGTAGTCGCCGAAGAGGTCAGGAATTTGGCGATGCGTTCGGCTGAAGCAGCTAAAAATACAACAACGCTCATTGAAGAAGCCGTTAGCAACGCCGAAAATGGCGTGACAGTTAACTCAGAGGTTGTTCAGAAACTGTCTGCAATTAATGACCAGGTTCGCAAGGTAAATGATGTTATGTCAGAAATTGCCGCAGCATCACAACAACAAAATGACGGCATCAACCAGTTGAATGCTGCCGTCGACCAGTTGAATCAATTGACCCAACAAAACGCGGCCAATTCTCAAGAATCAGCCAGCACAGCCCATGAGCTTTTGAGTCACGCCAATGATCTGCGGGAAATGGCATCACAATTTAAATTATCCACGCGAATTTCTTCATCAGGCTACATCCATAAATCAGCGCCGATGTCAGCACCGTCAAAGAATTATTCATCACAGTCAACGGCTGCCAGAACGGTTAATTTCGATATGGAATCTATCAGGAATACAGTTTCATCATCATCACCGGAGTCGATTATTCCATTTGATGACGATGATGGCGATGACGATGCCATTTTAAGCGAATTTTAAGCGATATAATTTTTTACTTTTATAAATTCCCCCTAATTCATGATGTGACCGTTTGCATAAAGCGGTCACATTTTTTATTCTCACAAATCCATCTCTATAATTTTCTGATAAAAAGTAAATATTCATAAATATGTGAGATATCAAACGTGAGACGGCGTGTGATTTTCGTTTAACATTTTTTCCCACCGGGCTTCGCAAAAGCATGGTCAGGACATTGCGTTTAATCTTGTCGTACTATTGTTCCAGTTTTCTCCAATTCTCAGGTTGAAAATTCCGTCCAAAATTCTCATTCTGAGAATAAATCATTACAGTCATACATTCGCTAACTTCCTAAATATCAAGCAAACGGCAACATGGTCAATTTGGTACAATCCTTGACAGTACTGTAATATACAATATTTACCTGTCGGAGGATCGCATGCATTTTCGTCTGCTTGTAGCACTAATTTGTTGCTCATTCCCGGGAACTATTTTTTCACAGGCGCCGGTCGCAATTTTAAACACCAACACAACATCTGCAATTGTAAAAGTCGACATGGTGGATGAGACTGGCATGCTGCAACAGTCATTTCCTGGTTGTATTATCTCATCTAACGGCGACATCGTGACGCTTAAAAGTAACCTGTCCCCGAAAATGTTCCTTCGGATAACCAACGCAGATGGTACCTTCACGTCTGTCCGTATCGAACAACAGTCCGCTGTTAATCAAAGCCTGGGTTACCTGAAGTTAGCCGCTTCAAATAAAGCAGTTAATTCTGTTCTGCCCGTTCAACAAATGCCCGATACTGGTGAAATTGTATATATTGTCAATTCTGCATCCGCAGTACCACTAGCGGCTAAAGTAATAAAGCCCGCATCGGCGACGTTCCGCCAAATATCGATTCGTCCCGATCGGCCACTATCGAAATCCTGCAATGGTGCAGCAGTGCTTTCGCGCAGCGGACAACTTGTCGGGCTACTGTCAGCAGAACCATCTAGTATCGAATCGGCTTATATCGTTCTACCTGTTATCGAACCACCACAACATAATTCCGATAATGCCTATCTAAAAATTGAAACACCTGTTGAAGAACAGCCAGCATCGATGGACTCACCGGCCTCAAAAGAATTCTTTATGGGATTATTTGCGCTAACAAACACCGATTACAATAAAGCACTTCTACATTTTAAGAAGGTAATAGAAATTGATAGCTGTAATTCAGATGCCTGGTTTCAACTTGGCTACTGTGCCAATAAGTTGGCTCACTATCAGGAAGCTGCGAAAGCATTTGAGGTTTACATCCATTTCAGTCCGGATAATCCGGAGGCATTCTACAATCTTGGGGTTGTTTATACGCACCTTGAAAATTACCAACCGGCAATTCAATACTTTAAAAGATGTATTATTTTAAATAAAAATTATGTAAAAGCGTATTATAACCTGGCGGTCGTTTACAATCGCCTGGCGAATTACTCCGATGCAATTGATTTTTTTCATAAAGTATTAGAGCTCCAACCCGATTATGCCGAGGCGTATTTCGGTATGGGTTTATCTTATGGGCACATTAACCAACATCAAAAGGCAATTGATGCGTTCGAACACGCTCTCGCATTACGACCGGATTATGTTGAAGCCATGATTGGTTTAGGCTTACTAAAATCATCGTCTCCGAATAATGCAGCACAATGAAACGACTCTTTTCTTTATGTTTGTCACAAAAATCAGTTAACGGAGAATGGTAATAGGGCTCCCAGTCACTCTCGTTCATTCTCCATTTTCAATTCCCCATATCGCTACCCGGCAATCTCAAGCTATATCCCGGAAAATCTGCCGACAACAACATTTCACAACTTCATGCAATATCGCAAGTATTCTGGGGCCGTATCATAAGTGGTCATACGCATCATTTTAAATCCTTTGTTAAGCTCAGGATAATATTCCATCGTATGATAATAACTTATGATAAATAGCATGTTTCGACTTCGCACAGCATGAAGATCGTCTGCAAATCCCAGTCTATGATGCAACCTCTTAACTTGATAAAATTTATGAACTGGTATACTGCATCCAATTTTCATTCCAATTTATAGAAATAGGTAAAAAGGAATTCCCACAGACTCGAACGATTCATAGATAAATATATCTCACAATTTCCCCCTATTTTGCTTTTGTATTAATAATTTGACTGGTATGTCCGATAATAGAAACGTATTTCTCTTTTAAATAAATACTTCATAAATTGATTTCCAAATCAATACCATTAAGATAAGGAATTTTCGACCGTTGCCTGGGCCTGTCGAAGGCAACGTCCCCCGACGCCCTTCGACACCGTTCGTGCCGCAAACAGCGGCAGCACGCCGCTGCGAGACGGCAAGCTCAGGGCT
>JAFGDW010000141.1 GCA_016931935.1 Candidatus Zhuqueibacterota bacterium
ACCCAATATTTTAATTCGAAGACACCAAATCTTTCCTGTATGGCCAAATCTTCATTATGCGTTTTTTCCAGCTCTTCCATTGAAATATCTGAAGATTTTAGTTTATGAAAGTCCATGTATAATGGCATAAAAATCTCTCTATGAAGTTTCTTACTTGAATTATTCCCTACCAGGTAACACAAAACGTCTAATTCCCGGTCCGATTTTTCCATGCTGCCATGATATCCCGATTAAAAGCTACGTTGGTCAAAAACATTGTCCGCATGTCCGGTTCATGAATGTTGTTCACATACTCAGCAAGCAGCGCGTGCGCTTTATCGAGATATTGGTATTGTTTCGTTTCATTATTCAACAGTTCATATGCCCGGGAAAGCCGCCAGTAAACATCGATAAAATCAACGGATTGTTCAACTGACAACAATAATTTTTCTGTCTCACCAAGATATTGATTCATTCGTGTTGAACTTTTTTTCCCGTTTTCATTTAATGCCAGCAAAGATAATGTTCTAATCCGATGATGATATTGTCCGCTCAAAATATATATGGAATCCGCTGCAGTGAGTGATTTATATGTCGATTGATAATTGCCTTCATCAAAAAAATAATTACCCATTAATTCAAGGGCGCTAGCTTCGGCTTCAAGATAACCGGTATCACGGCTAATGTTAAGCGACTGCTCGTAGCGCGCAAACGCTTTTTCGCGTTTACCCTGCTGTTCATCCAATAGGCCAAGGCCTGGGGCAACATCGCATACCACTTCTGCATCATTTAATACCTGTCCCATTTCCAAACTTGATAAAAGGTTTTTCCGCGCATTCAACGTATCGCCAACGGATAAATATAAATCCCCGATGCTGCCGGTCGCGTAACATTCCATCATCCGATCCCCGATATCCCTGAATATTTTCAACGCACGTTGATAGTGGTCAAGCGCTTTGGAATACTCACCCAGCACAAAATAGCAGCCGCCGCTGTTAAACAATCCGTAAGCAATCGGGTGCGGTTCATTCAATTCGGTGGAAATGGCAATTCGCTGCCCGAAGTAATCAAGCGCTTTGGTATATTGCCCCTTCCCTACATATACCGAGCCGAGATTATTTAATAATTTCGACTCCTGTTTCCGGTCGCCCAGCTCACGAAAAATAGCCAAACTTTTGGTATAATTTTCTAATGCATCATCGGATCGCCCCAAATAATCATAGACAATCCCGGTCGAATTTAACGCCCAGGCCAGGCCGTTTCGATCCCCATTTTCCCTTGAAATCTCCATGCTAGGCAAATAGTACTCCAGAGCGCCGCGATAGTCAGCCTGCAGCGAATGCAATGCGCCAAGACCTATCAACGCGCTTGCTTCCCCGTATTTGTCACCACCCCGCTTCGCATACGTTAAGGCGCTTGCATAGGCCTGTTCCGCAAGATCATACTCGGCGGCGTGCTCATAGGATAATCCGAGCGCTATCCGGGCCGCGCTAAATGTTGAATCCAGATCGATTGCCTTTTCAAAAAGTCCCCGGGCGATGATTGTTTCGTTCTTTGACGTACGCTTCTCATAAATATACTTTCCCCGCAAGTAATATTCGTACGCATCGGGATCGGTTGTAATTGCCCTGCCCAAATTCGAAGCGAGCGCTGATGACGGTTTTAAATCAAGCGTGTTGATAATTATATGTGCTATCCGGCCCTGCAACTGTGCTATCTCACTCGCTTGCGCCAGAAGACGATCGGCCCAAAGTGTTTTACCCGATGAGGCATCGACAAGTTGCCCGCTTAGCTTAAAACCATCTCCTTCCCGCCGTAGACTCGCATCAAAGATATAACGGACACGCAACTGCTCGGAAATCGTTTTTACTGATAAACCGGCATCCTGAACACTTAAAACATCTTTCATTGGCGCAACTCGAACATCACCAATTTTTGAAAGGTCAATAATTAGATCCTGGGTAATACCGTATGAAAAGGGATCATCATCTGCCGCTCCCAGGTTTTTTAAATAGAGAACAGCAATTGAAGGAACCGATTGCGTTTCCGTTAATGAAATTTTAATTCGCGGAATTAAAAATAGTG
This sequence comes from Candidatus Zhuqueibacterota bacterium, assembly GCA_016931935.1. GTDB lineage: Bacteria > Zhuqueibacterota > Zhuqueibacteria > Thermofontimicrobiales > Thiofontviventaceae > Thiofontivivens. Next base: position 2,065 of record JAFGDW010000141.1, read on the forward strand.
ATACGAACAGGATCACTATTGCCGAGATGGCAAGCGTTATTTTATTACTCCAAATATTTTTATGCGCATCCGGTAATAATTGACCGGTAACTATTCCCTGCTTCAACAATTTTAAATCAGCGTGCAATTCTGCCATATTTTGGTAACGGTTCTCTGGTTCCTTATGAAGTATTTTGTTCACAATAACGCTTAATTGTTCTGGCGCATCCCTGCGAATTTCTGAAATTGCCACAGGTTCTTCATTTAAAATCGAATACAAGATTGCTTGTGAATAGTCTCCGGTAAATGGAACTGTGCCAGTCAGTAATTCATAAAGGACAATTCCGAATGCCCATATATCACTGCGATGGTCGGCCGGTTCACCCCGCGCCTGTTCCGGCGCCATATAAGCAGTCGTTCCGTGCGTTGAATAGTCCTTTGTTGATTGTTGTCCGGCCCCGACTGTGGCCAGGCCAAAATCCATTATCTTGATCTTATTATCATCCGTTATTCTGATATTGCCGGATTTGACATCCCGATGGACGATGCCCTTTTCATGGGCTGCCCGAAGTCCCTCTGCGATTTGTATGGCAATGTCAAGTATGCTATCTATCGTTAGTGGCGTATCGCGATGCGCTCGAATTATTTCGTTTAAATCCTTACCTTCCACGAGCTCCATAACGATAAATGTTCCATCGTTGGATTCCTCAATGGTGTAAATCGTCGCGATATTCGGATCGTTTAACGCGGCAGCGGCTTTCGCTTCCACTTTAAATCGTTCACGTTCGATCAAATTTCCAGCGATATGATGCGGCAAAAATTTTATGGCAACCTTTCGCTCGAGTTTTGTATCATCAGCGAGATAGACGATTCCCATACCGCCCTCGCCGAGTTTTTCAAGAATTTTGTAACGTAAAATAGTTTTTCCGATCATTGCTGTCATAGCATTCCTTCAACATGATATATTTTTTATCAATCATACAATTTCCCAAATCATCCGTTATTGTCATAGACCCAAAATTCCTTAATTTATTTTTTAAAATTAAATGATTTACGAATTAATTCAAATAGCATGCCAAAAATAAGAAGAAAGTTTCCGATTTTTTAGTGGACTGTTATTATTAAATTAACATCTTGTTTTAAAATAATTACGTCAAAATACCCATTCACAAATTATAAAAATAAATGAGACATCAAAAAATTACTCTTTATTTTCTGTAAGTACATTAAAAATTGTCACGATTTATACATTTCATAAACAAAGACATATATTGATACGCATTGATTTACAAGTCCCTTAATTAGTCTCAAATCTAAATGAGACATGTCTTTTTAAGTTAAGCGGAACGAAATTTGGAGCAAAAAACAGTAGCGCTAACGCAGCAAGGAGCACGGAACGTAATCATGATCCGTGCTCCCTGATATAACGCGAACATCCAATAGTGTCAAAACTTGCATGAGACATATTTCATCTACAAAAGTTTCCTTGTTTTACTTCTGTTCCGACTTGTAAACGGTATAAAGACATCCCGAAACTTAAGAGTTGCTCGGAAGTTTTTCGGCCATCCCCAAAATCGAATGCTATATGTTCTGTTATCCTGCATATCGTATACAAGAAATTGGCACTTATAAAAAATTAGAATTTTATACTGACTGAGCGATTACATCACTTCAAACGATGCTATCGCAACATAATAAAGTTATCCTTACAAATAATTTTAATCAGTACCCTGCCTGGCTTCCGACCGCTAATTTTCTGTAGCCTTCCTCACTGAGTGTTGCCGGCTTATGTTCGTAGTCCTCTGTTTTCTTTTTCACCGTAAGCTTCGCGAACAGCGTGTAAACAACTGGTACCAAAATCAATGTGAGAAATGTCGAAAACAACATACCGCCAACAACCGCCAGCCCTAACGGGCGACGTGCTTCCGCACCGGCACCGAAACCAATCGCTATCGGCAGAATGCCCAAAATGGTGGAGAATGACGTCATTAATATCGGCCGTAATCGAATAGTCGCGGCTTCAATGACAGCCTCGACTACATCCTTACCCTGATTCCGTAATTGATTCGAAAATTCGACGATCAGGATCGAGTTTTTCGTTACAAGACCGATCAGCATGATCAAGCCGATTTGCGAATAAATGTTTAACGTTTGCCCAAAAAGATATAGCGTTAACAATGCGCCAAACACCGCCAATGGCACAGACAACAGAATCGTCAGCGGATGGATAAAGCTCTCGAACTGTGCTGACAGTACCAGATAAATAAATATAATTGCCATCAAGAACATAAAATACAAGGTGGCACTCGACGATTTGTATTCGAGTGACTGGCCGGCATATTCATGCTTGACGTTCGGTGGAAGCTTCTCTTGTGCAAGCTTGTCCATGTCATTCAACGCCTGCCCGAGACTAACACCGGGCACTAAATTAGCGCTGATTGTCGCTGATCGGACTCGGTTGTAGTGATTAAGTTCTTTCGGCGCAACAGTTTCTGCCACATGCACTACATTTGCAAGCTGAACCAGACTGCCGCTGCCGCGCACATAAAGTTCCTTAATCGCATCAGGCGTCGCTCGCTCAGAGGGTTTTGTTTGCAGGATGACATCATATTGCTTGGTGCTGCGCTTGAAGTTCGTGACCACGCGCCCGCCGAGAAACGTTTCGAGTGTCGATCCGATATCAGTCACAGAGACTCCCAAATCGGAGGCGCGTTCGCGATCGATATTGATATCTAGCTGCGGTTTATTGAGGCGCAAGTCGCTGTCCAAATTCACCAAATAGCCAAGCCGCGTTGCTTCCCCCATCAAGCTGCCGACGGCTTGATTCAATTCTTCATAACTATCTGCCTGCAACACGTACTCCACCGGACTGGAGCTGAATCGGCCCCCCAGGCTTGGTGGATTAATAACGAACGCCAAAACTCCTGGGATTGAGTATAACTGCGGGAACAATGATTGCACAATCTCCTGCTGGGAGCGTTTTCGTTCATTACGGGGTTTAAGTGCCAGAAACAGGAATCCATTCGTTACCCGGCCGGGACCTCCGAATCCCAGACCTATCGCTGAAAACAAGCCGCGTCGTTCGGGTAATGCTAATAAGCGGTTTTCCACTTCACGCATATAGCGATCCGTATATTCAAGTGTGGCGCCTTCGGGGGCAACAACAATTCCGAATCCAACGCCACGGTCTTCTACCGGCACCAACTCTGTCGGCAGCAGCTTGAACAACACCACACTAAAAATAACTGCCAGAACACCAAATGTAACCGTTATTATCCGATGGCGAATGGACCAACTTAAAACCCGGTGATACACGCGATGCAGCAGGTCGAAAAACCAGTCAAACGAGCGCGATGTCCACATCGTACTTGTTCCATAAATTGGTTTGAGAAATTTTGAACAAAGCATTGGTGACAACGTCAATGCAACAAATCCTGAAATGAGGATGGCGACCGCAAGCGTGATTCCGAATTCATTGAACAGACGACCTACCGAACCGGTCAGAAACGCCAGCGGCACGAACACAGCAATCAGTGAAATAGTGGTTGCGACAATAGCAAAACCAATTTCCTTGCTGCCATCCAGCGCTGCCTGCCACCGACTTTTCCCCATTTCCATATGCCGGAAAATATTTTCAAGCATAACGATTGCATCGTCTACCACCAGACCAATTGCCAGCACAAGCGCCAACAACGTTAGAATATTTATCGTGAATCCGGCGAAATATGCCACAGCAAACGCACCAATAATCGATACCGGAATTGCAATAGTTGGAATCAGGGTAGCGCGGACGCTTTTTAGAAAGAACACCACCACAAGCACCACCAACACGATGGCGATCAGCAATGTTTGCTTCACTTCACTGATGGATTCTTTGATAAATGTGGATGAATCAAACGCGACAGAAAGCTCCATTCCCTCGGGTAATAGCGCCCGCAGATCGGGTAACGCGTTGCGAATTTGTGCGGCGACATCCACGGTGCTGGCTTTGGACTGCTTAACAATTCCCAGTCCAACCGCCGGCTCGCCATTGTAACGGGCAACGGTTCGCTCATCCTCCGCACCAATATTCACCTGTGCGACATCACGCAAGCGCACAAGATCGGTTTCCTTCTGTGAAACGATAATTGCGCCGAACTCATCCGGTGTTCTCAACTCGCCACGCGTAAGAACAGAAAATTCTCGTTCATCGCCTTCAACACGGCCCCCCGGAATTTCAGCATTTTCACGTCGAATTGCATTTTCGACATCTTGTGTGGTAAGTTTATGTGCGGCCATGCGCAACGGATCCAACCAAACACGCATCGCATACCGGCGTTCGCCACCAATAAATATCGAGCCCACGCCCGGCAACCGTTGAATTCGCTCCTTGAGAACCCGGTCGGCAATATCCGATAATTGGAGTCCGTTATAATGCTTTCCATGCAATGCAATCCAAAAAATCGGTTGCGCATTCGCATCCACTTTGGAAATGATTGGGTCGTCCACTTCGCGTGGCAAATTGCCGCGCACACGGGAAACCCTGTCGCGAACGTCATTGGCTGCTTCATCCACATTGCGGTTAAGCTCAAACTCAATCGTGATAACGGATCCTTGTTCACGGCTGGATGATGTCATGGTTTTAACACCCTCAAGCGTGGCAAACTGTTCTTCCAATACGTTAGTAATTTCCGTTTCCACAACACTTGGACTCGCCCCACGATAAAGGGTAACCACCGAAATAATCGGCGGATCGATGTCCGGGTACTCACGCACCGGCAACCGTGTGAATGAGATGATACCAAACACCAGAATGGCCAAACTCATTACCGTTGCGAACACTGGGCGCTTTATAGATACAGTGCTTATTTTCATAATAGATATCCTTTAGTCGTTTTATTTGCATTCGATTAGCAATAGCATTGCTGCTATGCTGTCACGACATTTATTATAAACAGGTAGAATGAAAAATTGTGAATTGATAATTGTCAATTATCTATTATCAATTTACAATTTTCAATTAGTTTCTTTATTCAATTAGGTTCGCTATTTTTCCGAATCTCTGATACTATTCGGTTGAACATGGATTTAACCATCGGCTGAACCTGCTGTCTCGCACCGGCGTGTCGTTCCGATGCATCGGAACACGAACGGTGTCGAGGCCGACATTGCATGAATAAACTTATGCGTTTGTTGCCTTCAGCAGGCTCAGGCAACGTAGCGATCTTTTTTCATTTTAAAGTCAAAGCGCTGAATAGTCATATAAACAGAAAAGTATGTTTTTGATCATACTAAAATAATCAATCAGTCCATAAAAATACTACAGATCACTGGCTGTATAGCTGACTGCTGAAAGCCGATCGCTTCTTATCAATTCGCCGGTACACTCATGGCAATCACTTTAGCGCCATCGTACAGCTTTTGATACCCCGCGCGAACCACTTTGGCATCAGGCGCCAGACCATCGACTACTTCAACGTAATCGGATGTGCGCGTTCCCAATGTGAGCGCGGCCCTGGCAACAGTGCTGTCGTTTTTAACCACATACACGAATGACTGATCGCCATTTGCAAACACCGCTTCGTTCGGAATGGTGATTGCATTCTGCCGTGCACTTAAGACAGCAGAGATGTTAGCCGACATACCAGATCGAAACTTCCGACCCGGGTTATCAACATGCGCAATAATTTTCACGCTGCGTGTCGCGGCATCCAGCACCGGATCAACGACAATAACCTTTCCCTTCAATTCATAGCCCGGATATGCCGTTGTAGAAACCGTTACTTCAGCGCCCGGTTTCATCAATGGCAGAAATCGCTCCGGCGTCGAAAAATTGACTCTGATTTTATCGATGTTCGCCATTTCGGCAATCGCTTGTCCGGAGCGCAGGAATGTTCCAATACTTACTTTACGCGCACCGATTGTTCCATCAAATGGCGCTACAACCCGGGTTTTGGCGAAACGCGCCTTTGCCAATGTTAAATTCGCTTCCGCTACTTTCAGACTGGCGGCCGCATCATCTAAATCCTGTGGTGCGCCAGCGCCTTGATCGACAACGCTTTTTATGCGCTCGTACGATGCCTTGCTTTGGTCACGTAACGCTTCAGCACGGGCAACTTCAGCAGCAAGCTGGGAATCATCCAACTGGGCAATCAAATCACCCCGCCGGATCTCCTGGCCTTCCTTAAATGGTAAACTGATGACCGTCGCGTCAATTTCACCGACAACCGTGATTGCCTCCACTGCATCGATAGTTCCTACCGCTTTAAAATTATCAACCACAGTTTTTATCTCAGCCGGCGCCACTTCAACCGGCGTCGGCGGCATGGAAAATCCACCACCGCCCTTTTGTTTTGAACAGCTTGAGATAAGCAGTGCAAATAACACTAATCCGAACATATTCTTTAACATTTTCATTTTGAGGTTTCCTTTTTATTTTTTAAATTTATCTATCGTATTTGTAGTCACAATTGTCATAGCTGAACCTTTTTCAAGCCTGAAAACATCCCCCTGATCCAGTTACGCACCCGTAAACGGGCATGACTGAATCATCCGCCAGCTTGCTCTTTTGATGACGGAATATTCGATCTCGCTCCGCTTGCGGGCAGCGAGATGGAATCAGAGGGATGTTCAACCATTCTTCAGATCCCAAATGAATAGTTTCGCCTTCAATTCCACGAATACTCACCCGACGTAAGTTCTCGCAGCGTCACTGCCGCCTTGGCTGTTTTCACCAATGCTTCGGAATAACGCTGTTGTGCCAGGGCAAAATCAGCACTCAGGCGAACCAGTTCGAATGCTGTGGAGCGGCCATTATGAAATTCAACCAGGCCAATCTGCACCTGCTCTTGTGCAGCAGCTACTTCAGCGGATGCAGCTTCGATACGCTGCTTGCTATTGGCCAGTTCACGATGAACCGCATTAATTGCCTGCTCAAGATTTCTGATCTGCTCGATATAATTTTGCTCGGCGATCACAACTTCTGCCTGTAGCCGTTGTCTTTCGCCGCGTCCGCTCCTGAATCCGATCGGCACATTGACTTCAACACCGACTGTCCAATTTTTAAAATCACGCTTCAGGGATTGATTGATCGCATCGTTAAGATCACCTGCACGACTCGTCCGTAGCGTATCACCACTAAAAATGACATCATGGGCCATACCGGCAAGTCCGTTGCCACCGAGTGAACCAACAATATCAACCGACGGCAGCGCTTCCCAGCCGGCTGCCTTTGCTGACGCCTGCCGTGCAGCGATATCCGCTTTTGCCGCTTGCAGGTCTGAATTATTTTTCACAGCAGATTCCAGCAGTTCATCAAGCGGGAGCACCGGAAAATCGCCGCCTGGTTCATCGACGGCAATGAAGCGTGTCGAGTTATTTTGTGGTCTAATACCAGCTAACACATAAAGCCGATCGGAAAGAGTTGCAAGCGATTCTTGTTCGTTTATTAACAGCAAGTTTTGCTCAGCCAAAAATGTCTGCGCATTTGCCAACTGGTTCGGGCCAATAATTCCTGCATCTGCCCGTAGCTTCGTGTCGTGAACAAACGCTTCGCCCTGTTGTTTCAATAATTTGCGAACGGCATAATTTCGTTCCGCTGCGTATAAATCCCAATATGCCCGTTCAACTTCCGTATTTATTGCCAGCACCTCCTGTTGATATCGCGCTTTGGCGGCATCCTTTTCATGTTCGGTGCGGGTCAACTCTTTGCGTGCGGAAACCCACAATCCACCAAGCAAGGGTTGCCGCAAGCTCAGATTTCCAAATGTTGTGTATTGGGGATTTAAAAAAGCAAACGCTGAATTCGTCTGCAGCTTTACGACATTGAGTGAGGCTTGCAGTTGTGTGCCAGTGGGTAAATGCATTTGTAAGCCGGTCTGACTGGTTGTTTGTTTGGTAAACAATATCGGTGCGCCGGAGAAAAAGGATGCAGTTGGCGCATGCGTATCTTCATAATTAATATTGAAAAAAAATGCCGGATCGAAATAACCTTTTTCGCGGCGTACAGCTCCACTGGCAGCTTGATACAACGCCTCGGCCTGTCGCACCGCCGGCGAATTTTCCTGACCGGCTTTCTGAGCTTCGGCAAGTGTTAATTTCGTACCATTCATTTCCGCCAGAATCTTTTGAAGTGCACTATCGGGATTGACTGTTCGCGATTGCCCGGCCAGCAGCGCTGGCAGACAAAAAACAGCAAGCAGCGCAATTCGTAAATGAGATAATTTATACATAGATTTATTCTTTCTAATTATTGTGACAGGTTGCAAGTTCAGGTTAACAGGTAATAGTAAATAGTGAATAGTGAATAGGTATAGTTAATAGGTTCAAACATTTTCTATTCTCATTTCACTACTCACTATTATGCATACTATAATTTAAATACAATCATTAAACAGGATTAATTTAGCCCTATTTAATAATACAATACACCCTATGTACAAGCTGTTTCATCTGGTCAACCTTATTTCAAATTAGCCAATTAATTTTTGGTATTGATGAGCGATTCCATCGTCCGGAACGATGGAATCGCTTAATGCTATTCTTACAACATGTATGTTTATTATTTTCGCAATAGCCGAAATGCATGATTCGGATTAAAACCATTTCTGAACAGATACTCAACCCAAATCATTGCCAGCGGTTCCAGGTACCGGGATTTTGTAATATCTCCCAAATCAATTACCGGCCAGCCAAATGCCTCAAGAAATTCCGTAACCGTCTGTTTTGCTTTGTTATCGTTGCCACAAATAAACATATCGGGGGGGCCATCGGGAAAGTCAGGATGCACCATGTGGGCATTTCCTGCTATGTTGAATGCCTTCACCACATGGGCGTCCGGTAACCATCGCTGCACTTGTTCACCGGCAGAATCCGTATGTCCCAATGCTAATTGCGGTGGTTTTCCCTGTTCGGTAAACTTCAGTGGATTTGTCGCATCGATCACAACTTTGCCAGCAAAATTTTTCGGATCAGCCAATTTGAGTGCATTTTCACAACCACTCCAGGAAACGGCCACCACTATAACATCACCAAAACTAGCGGTCTCGGCAAATGAGCCTGCCGATGCATTTGGTCTGTTTGTTTTTACCCAGTCCTGAAGTTTTTGCGGATCACGCGTTCCAATTTTGACAGAATGTCCAAGTGAATTAAATCCACTGCCAAGAGTTTGGCCAACGACGCCTGAACCAATTATTCCTATTTTCATATGATTTCCTTTCATATTTTTTCAGTATTTATTCACCAATCATACATCTAAACCTTCAATGGGGGACCAACGATTTTCATGTTGTGCGCTTCAAAAGTTGTGGCAATTTCTTCTTGGGAAGGTGATGTTGTCCATTTATCAGTTACCTTAAAAAATGCTTCCATTTTTCCTGCCGGCAGGTAAGAAACAATCACTTTTCCGATTTCGGTAAGCTGAACAAACGCATGTTGAACATTTCGAGGCAGAAAAATAGTATCTCCTTCTTTTATTTGATATCTGTCATCTGCGACTTGAAATACGTATTCGCCTTCAATCACATAAAACCACTCGTCCTGGAACATATGGATATGCAAGGGCGGGCCACCTTTGGGTGTGTGTCCGGTTTGTACAAATACGGCCAGGTCACCATCCGTATCGTTGCCGGAGATTTTAATGTCCAGTGTATTTAATGTAACGCCTTTCATGTTGTAGCGTTCACCAAACCGCGCTTCACCGCCAGTAACCTTAAAACCGCTGGTGTTTCGCACAGGCATACTTGCTTTAAGTCGAGCAATTTTGCTCAATGGGAAAAGTGCTATTAATCCCAAAATAAATTTTTTTCGGTTCATATGTTTTATCCCTTTATATGGAAAAATAAGTTATTCTATTGCTATCTGGAAATAGACTATCATCTGCCAGGTTATTAAGTAACTCTAAATTAAAAATGGTATAATTCGGCTGGTTGTATATGAATAATTTTCATAATCAGCAAACCGGGCGCGTAGAAATTGTTCCTCGACAGCAATTCGAACAAAAGCTGACGTTGTCACAATTACACCGATACCCACTTCAAGCGGCGAAAGATGGCTCAAAACGCTTGACCATATGAGCAACAAGGCCGATGTGTACATGGGATGTCGAATATATTTATACGGTCCCGATACAATAAGCTGTTCTCCTTTAGGTTCTGCATGAATATTAAAACCACCTGACTTGAAACTTCGCCGCGCCCACACGCTTATTCCAATAGCCAATACCTGAGCGCCAATTACAAATGGGGACGCGGAGAAAATATTCCCCGTTATCAATAAATATAAAATTGCAATAACCAGAATCAGCAGGGCAAATTTGGAAATTTGTTGCAACATATAAAATTCCTTTCATATTATACAATACTCTAACACCGATTTTTTTCGTTAACCGCGAAATCGAATTGACTGTGCTGCCATATAATGTTTTCCATTTTCCCAATTTTATTTCATCAACACCATCCTCCGGACGCTGACATTATCACTAGCTTGCAACCGGCACATGTACAAGCCAGCGCTAACTATGCGTCCGACTTGATCTCTGCCATCCCAATTGATACGATACCGTCCGGCAGCCTGAGTCGTCTGCACCAACGTCTTCACCAACTGCCCATTCACGTTGTAAACCGATAGATTCACATTACTGTTCATTGGCAACTGGTAACTGATTGCTGTTCCCGGATTGAACGGATTGGGATAGTTTTGATCAAGCTGGAAGGTAAATGGCTGTGATGTGCGTTGATAATTCTGCAACGCTGTAGCACCACTCGACTCACCATATACGAAAATTTCGCGCCAACCCACCCACGATGGACTTACTGTTGTTTCAATCTTAAGAAATTGAATATTTTCCAGCACGGATGGCGGAATGTATGTTAAAGTATCCAAATCTGCAGTCGTTCTATGGAATTCTTTCAGCACCCCATATTCATCACCGGCATTTGGACCTTTGCTCCAAATGTGATGAACTGTCTCACCCGCAGGATACTGATCGACCACAAGTTGAACTTTACCAACACGTGACGGAGACTGCAAATCCAGTTCAATCCATTGCGGTGGATTGTCACCGGCTATCCAATTGGTGTTTACATCGCCATCGATGGCCCATGATGCAGAATGGTCTTCAAAAGTCATTGATGCCACGGCTGTTTTGCCAAGGGCAATGTTTTCGGAGTAAATATCCACATTGCTTTCATTAAAATTCCGGTAAAAATAGAAACCGCCATTCACCCGGCCAGTAATCAAATCAGGATCATCATCGCCATCGACATCGCCAAATGTGGGCAGGCAACGGCGATATGCCCCCATGTCGATGATATCAAATATCCGATCCGCTTCCTGCAATTGCCAAGTGGCTACTGTTCCGTTATTTTTATAATAAATCAAACGCCCGGCAGCAGTTCCAACGCATACATCCTGGTCGCCATCCAGATCAAGATCAACAATATCAAAATACAAATCCTGATCTTCAATCGTGTGCATCGATGCATCTCGTAACGTGTCGCGCCGGACAAAATCCATCATTTCCGGCGTACCTTGATTTTCATATACCACAATCGCGCTCATGCCTTCCGGCGTTTTAACTTTCGTAAATAGATCGAGATCGTGGTCACCTTCCATATCAGCAAAATTAAACCAGGACGCCTGAATATTATCGCCATTTGTGTCTGTTAACCAACCGACAGAATCTAACACTGCATTTTTCTTCGTGCCGATATTTTGGAAATGGTAAATTTGACCAGAACCAGATAGCCAAATACCCACATACAGATCTAAATCGCCATCATTATCGGTGTCGCCCCAGTTATGTCCGACGGTTCGAACATCGCCCATATCCAGAAAAGGATCGGTTTGCCGAATATATGTCGGATTTGTCGGTGAACCGGTATTTTTCATTAGAAATAATTTTCCATAGGAATCACTGACAAAAAAGTCGGTATCATCATCCGCATCCATATCCACCAAACTGGCGGCGGCAGATCGACCGAAGTCTAGATTGTCAACAGCGATATGATCAGTTATAAGCTGAAAATTTGGAATTTCTGGCGTACCATCGTTACGGTAGTAAAGAATCCAACCATCGGAATCGCCCATAAACAGATCATAATCGTTATCGTCATCAATATCCACCAGAACAGGCGTTAAATTCGTTACATTGCGAGGCGAAATAATGTAACGATTGTCTTCCAATGTAAATTCCGGTGAAGTCGCCGATCCCGTATTCCGATAAAAAACCAATTCAGACGTTATTGAACCCAAAAGCATATCCGGATCGCCATCCGCATCCAAATCGGCGAACGTTGGTGCATACGGTCCATACACATTCTTAATAATCTGACCGGTGTTATCACGCAGTGTATCGATGAATGTAAGCGCCGGTTCTCCGCCAGCATCTCGATGATAGTAGAAAATGCCTCCTGTATCGTTACCTACAAGCAAATCATCGTTTCCATCGCCATCCAGGTCAGCAAACGTTGGTACAGCCAGGAGACCAACATTTATTGCACCAAATTCATAACTTTCAAGCATGAAATCAGGAAAATTCAGTGATGTGCCGGTATTATGATAATATTCGATTTTACCATTGGCCCTGCCTAAAAACAGGTCAAAATAGCCATCATTGTCCCAATCATACAATGCCATGTTTACCCATTGATTTGGTAAATCTATTCCGCCAAACAGAAAATTTATAGGATCAAACTGCCCTTCCATTCCATGAGACATATTCCCATAGTGATTGATACGGCCTTCATCCTGACCGATGAAAAATAAATCTGCGTCACCATCATGGTCGAGGTCCGTAAGAGAAATACTGGTAGTAATTAATCCGCCATCCCATGGATTAAACATTTGTCGTCCGTTTTGATAAACCGGCATTTCATCATACCAAAAAGATTGAGGAAGTCCCTGTACCGGAATCATGAACAGGAATATTAAAATTGGTAATTTTTTCATATGATATCCTTTTTTTGATGGAGCTTATTGGATAAATATTTTATCTGCAATGATGCCACGTGCTACGGACTTTTGAAGTGCGTAGCACGTTTTGGTTTTATTTCAAAAACATCATCTCTTTCGTTACTGCCTGATCACCGACCGTTAAGTGGTACAGGTAAGTGCCGGAGCTGACCAGGCTTCCGGCATCGTCCCGGCCATTCCATTCCGCCATATATGAACCAGCATTTTGAATACCTTGTACCAACGTACAAATGCGCTGTCCGGCAATATTGTAAATATCCAGTGTCACATCACTGTCATCTGAAAGCTGATAACTGATCGTTGTATTTGGATTAAACGGATTCGGATAATTCTGATCCAAACGAATTGATATTGGTCTGCGAGCAGTGTCAATCGTATGTAATGAAGTAGGTATTTGCTTTTTTAACAGCATAATTCCATTCGCAGTGAAAATACCACTCATATTGTATTCGAGTATCGCTTGCGATTCTCCATAGGTACCGACAAAATTCAACGTTAGTCCGACACCAAATAATGTGGGGTCACTAACAGCACCCGTAATATTACCACCACTAAAAACAACATCGCCAGTCCATGGTGAAGGTAGCGCAATACTGAGCGATTCGGGATTAGCGCTGTAAAATCCTTCGAACGGAAACGTGACTGTTTGCGGATTGCCAAACGCACCGGCAGTGGTCGCTGCTCCCTGAATTTTCATACTATCCGGATTGACATTTACGGCTAGCGTTATCGAATCGGTGGTACTATACGTGCGATTCCACCAGCGTCCCGTCCACACGCCGGCATAATTGGCGATGTCGGATAATGGCGGAAACGCAACATCGGTAAAGACAATATCATGAATAAATGATAATGAAGTGTCGCCGACAACGTTTGTTAGCAGCAATCGCCAGGCATGATCTGCCGGAGGCGTATCGTACATCCCATTGCCATTGAGATCCGCATAAAAATCGATGTGATAATTGTGTCCTGGTATCATGACATACATTTCAACATCGAAATCCGGTCCGGAAATCGCCGGTATGATTGAATGACCGACCGAAAATCCACTTGCCTGATCCACGACGCGTATCGAAAGCATTTGTCCGACATGGGGACTCATATCGTGGAATTGAAGCATGAGTTTGTACTGCGCAATGGCTTGAGAATGAATAATCACGACTGCCATTGTACTTAGTATTATTAATCTTGTAACATTTTTCATAGTATTGTCCTCCAAAGTATTAAAGCGTAGATTCATTTGCGAACCATAATTGACATGGTTCACAGGTCCAGTTAAACACAGTCCATAGTGGTTTTAAGATTTTCTTTTTTGAATCTTCCCTTACTTTCGGCCTTCCTTCAAAATGAAGGGAATGAAGGTTAAATCTGAAAACCACTACTTTCGAGCATAATACAAACAAGGCGGCTACGCTTAAACCGGATTAATTTAATCCGGTTTCAATCCAAAAGAATTCCCTGAAAATAATTCAGGGAATTCATGAAATTCTATTTCATCAACAGCATCCGTCGCGTACGAATTTCGTCGCCGGCTTGCAACCGGTATAGATAAACACCGGAGCTGACAACATTACCAGCCGCGTCGCAGCTATCCCAATGTATATCATAAGCGCCCGCAGGCAGAACCCCATGCTGCAATATTCGGACTAATTGCCCGGCGGTGTTATATACTGTTAACCTGACATCACCAGCGTGCGGAAGCTGAAAGCCAATCGATGTATTCAGGTTGAACGGATTGGGGCAGTTTTGAAATAATGCGTACGACATCGGAATATGTTCTAAATTCATTTCAATACCAACAGCTTTTTCATCTTCGCTCGGTGATCCATGAATTTGTGCCGATGCCTGCCAGACACTTGGGTCATTAGGTTCACCAGTCGGATTCAAATCTTTCGTTACTAACGAATTTCCGGCGCCATCGGGTTCGACCGGCCAGGGACTTTTATCATTGTAACGAAAAGAGATAAGCGTGTCGCCGGTTGCTCCTTGCACCACAACGCGTTCGCCGCCGTTATCAAACTGACCAATGTATTCATCAAATGGCATGAAGCCGTAACGATGGTCAAATTCTGCTTTATTGGATGCCAACACAATAAATTGTCCTGCAGGAAGGTTGGTTCCCAACGGAAACGTATAATCAATTCCATTCGTAAAAGCGACCTGACTCAAATCGAGTGTTGTATTACCAATATTTTTCAATTCGACAAATTCATATTCACCATCATTTACGGTGCCTTCATCCAATGGGTGATAATGAAGCTCGGTGATTTTTAGATTGCCCAAATCAACAGGCTTTACAAATGTAAGTTTATGGATTGCACTCCAGGTACTGCCGTTTTTAATGCGCGCACTTACGACTGTTGTTGCACCAATTGCAATATCAGCCTGGTTGGCGCCATTTTTGGCTGAACTCGAAATGCTTCCACCGATCAGGCGAGGATCACTGTCATCGGTTGTATAATAAATTGAACCATGATTGTTGGGATTCGTTATCGTTAAATTATAATTTGTCGAAATTTCAATTTTCTCATCTTTGACTTGCGTGCTACCTTGCTTGAATATCGGAGCATCAATAGTCGGGTACAAACCTTCGTCCCTTAACTGATCTAAAACGATTGCCGTACGAGCCGGGAAAAAAGTACTCACAATGCTATTTACGGTTGGCAACCAGTCATCATCCTTCGTTCGGGCGGGTTCCCACTGGGCATCGCCCCAGCGCGCCGACTCAGCGATGATTGCCAACTGTATTTCATTCGCCCGGCTCATAAAGCGTTCAATTGATTTGGCCGGTGTCATCTCCCCGTTGTTAAAAAAATGTCTGTCTATGTGGTCGGCAAATTTCATACGATACTCTTCATTGGCCAATAAATAATAATGCAACCATTGCGGATGAAAATTGGGAAATCCCCACACTTCCATGCGATAGTAATCATCAAGATCCCCAATATTGACCCGATTTTCGAACAGGCCAATTCCGGGACTGACACCATCCACAAGTAACGTATGTTCGCTGTCCTGTGTTAAAAAGATAAAACCGTTTTTGCGCTCCCGGTTATATATACAGTAAAAATTATTGGGATTTTTATTTTGCATGAATTTACTGCATGGCGCATCAAAATTGCCCGTGTAAAATATAACGAGCATGTAATCGATTAAATTATCAATATCTACCAAATTGGTGTAAGTTGCATTGAGTGTAGCATCGGGATTCATGCCTTGCAATTGAAAGTAACTATCATTACCATCAAAGCCATACAGAAGTGCATCCCATACTTCTTCCCATGCGTCGGTATTGCCGTCGGTCGCTTCAATTTCGTAACGATCCCAATTTTCGCCAATATCAACTTTCACAACGTCATAGTCATTTTTGTCGCCACCGAGATACGTGGCTGCGAACGACGCCTCAGCACGTTCCTGCGATTGAAACAGTCCCCAGTACATGCCGTTCAGGTACAAATGGTAGTAACGGCTGCGCGTGTATGGCTGCCCCATATCCCGTTGCAAGTCGCGGGAGAACACATCCTTGTTCATGGTGTTGTAATGACCTTCATAATCTTTCGCGCTCCACGAATAATTCTGGCTGGTTCGAAGATCAAGTTTGTCGAATTCATCAGCGCCTTCGTCGCCAAACATTGGGTATTTTAATTTACCAGCGCCATACTTATTGCGAAAGAACAGACGAAACGCGTGTTTTGGAAAATAGTCATGCCGACTCCAGCCACCACGAATTCTCAGCCCGGCGTTAATTTGAAAACCTTCGGAACCATCAGGATTGATGAGCTCCACCGATGTCATACGCTCCCAATCCATGCCATGCATTTCAGCGTTAACATAAATACCAACTTGCGGATCAAACAAGCTGTCAAGGTCGGTTACCAGCGAAATCGTTGGAATATCCAGCAATGCATCATCGATTAAGCTTGAATATCGGGAATCGTTGACGACGTTTGCATCCATCTCCCAGTCGAAATTCTGGCCATTAACGTTGTCGGTTGGCCAACCTCCGCCGGGGAATTGCTGTGTTTTTACGTCGTCGAAAAACACATATGTATTTGTAACCACATCGCTTGCTGCCAAACCAGCCTGAAAAACGCACGCGCGCACAATCACAGCCGGTGTTTTAGGTCGTTTATTACTGCTCTCCGGATCGATCATAACAGTCACCGGTGCACTGCCACTCACCGCTGTTTCCGAGAAACGCGGGTCTGATCCATCGAGCGAATATTTGATGGTTGATGGCAGTGTTGTTGCAGAAATTTCCAATTCAAAACTAGTTTGATAGAATCCGTGGTCAACCGAAAATATCGGTGGCTCAGACCGATCAAGGTTGGAATCTGGCACAACATTAATCGTTATGACGGATGACCGTGCAATCTTTCCCGTGCTTGTTGTTACGCGAGCCGATAATTTGTAGATTCCTTCAGTAACATTATTCAGGACCATTCCAAACGGCGCCTGAGTGTCTTCACCAATTTTATCATTCTCATTTAAAAATTCAACTTTACTCACCGAACCTTTATCTATTACAACTTCTGCGCTGATCACCAAATCATCACCAGCAATAACAGTGCTATTGGGCGCAGGTGATGTCAGATACACAGCCAGCGCTCCCGATTGACCGATCAATTTCGCCGTCCCAAACAAGCTGGGATCCAACCATGTATTATCACTGCTTGACCACCATTTTGCAATATCGTCCCGATTATTTCCATCGTTATCGTTGATTTGCACCTCGAAGCCGTACGCATGATTCGCCGTTAAATCAAATGACAAATCGTCAGCCGGAATCCTGATTTCCAGATCATATCCAAGCTCGGTCTTCTGCCAGGCGTGTTCCGCGTGTTCGGCGCCCGGTTCGCCTTCATCACAGCCGTAAACATACGTCCAGTGTAAATCGTTTTCATCGTATCCGGTATTTTCATCATTTTTGCTATTGTCGCCATCGAAATAAATTTCGATACCGTCGTTTTCCCACTCGTTCGAAGAAGGCGTCTGAACCGATTGGTCAATAACACTCACATAAAGGTATATATTATTTTCATCCCACATGGTGCGATAGCTCATCTGCAAATCGTCCCATCTGCTCATTGCAGCGAGATCAAGTCCGAAATCTTCCACATACGTATTAAATGTCATTTCCGGCGCGGATAACCAAATTCCATCCATTGCCCCATCGATTGCCGGCTGAACCAAAGTAAACGGTACATCCATTTCGTCCGAAACCACGCGATTCGTCAGTCGGGCATAACCAAATAAACTGGCATCCTGCCAGGCATTCAGATTTTCCGACCACCATTTAACGACGCTTTCGAGCGTCCCGTAATCATTATCGCTTGTCTGGATATCGCATCCAAATACATGACCATCGGTTAAATCAACGGGGAAGTTATTCATCGGTATTGCCAATTCAAAATTATAACCGAAAGCTGTTTGCCTGAATGCCAGATTTGTGTGATTATTGCCACCACTCGATTCACCGTACACATAACGCCACTGCACATCGTTGCTGTCATAACCGGTGGCCTGGTCATTTTTGCTATTATCGCCATCGAAATAAATTTCAATGCAATCTTTATCCCATAAATTTGCTGCATTAGTACTGATAATGTCATCAATTACCGTAACAAAAATATACAAGTTATTCGTATCCCACAATACCCGGAATGAACTGTACAAATCCGTCCAGCCATCGGTCTGATACCCGGGCGCGTAGGCGATCATGCGGGTGTTTGTCACATTCTTCCAGACATCATCCAAATCACCATCAATGTCCGGCGTCTTAGTGGTCATCGGAATGAGCAGCGTATCAGCATCCATAGTCAATTGATTAGCACGAACAAAATCATTTGTCAGAAACAGGATTAGAGACAGACGCAAACAGACCAATACAACTTTCATGCGCATGTTAAATTCCTTAAAATATGTTAATCGCCCGGTATTAATTATCTAGCATCTTATATTCAATTGCAAAACACGGACCGAATTTTTACATTTTGATAAAATATTTCTTACTTTGTTAGATTACCTGGACATTTTTGGGAACACAAAGGTCCCAATTAATGTAACAATTCGGCAATACCATGATTAACTGATACAACCTCCGAAAATTTCTTCTTAATATTTGGTCGTTTTTTGTTTCCTACCCATTGATTTTAAATTACTATTATCGACAACACACATGAGGCAGCTATAACGACTCCCTATCTGATTAGTAGCATACGTCGTGTCTGTACGTGTTCACCGACTCGCAAACGATACAAATAAATTCCTGAACTAACAAATCGCCCCACATTATTCAATCCATCCCACTGCGCCTTATATTTCCCCGCAGATTGTTTCACTCGCACCAGGGTCCGCACCAGTTGCCCATTGATATTAAAAATGGAAAGATTTACATCACTGGCCGCTGAAAGCTGATAGCTGATGACTGTTGTCGGATTGAACGGATTGGGAAAATTTTGCAATAGCCTGATTGCCGGTGGCATCGAAAGATTCGAATTTTGAACGTCCACAAATGAATCATCTGCGCCGGGTGAGCCGTTGATATGCGCCGATTGACACCAATTATTCGGATCGCTTAGATTGACTGCCGTAGAAGCTGCTGTCGTCACAAGTGAGTATCCATCACCATCGGTTGATTCCGGCCATGGAGAATGATCGTCATATGTGAATGAAAGCAGCGTCTCACCGGCGCCACTCTGTAATTCGACTTTTTCGCCAGCATTGTCGAGATGCCCCTGATACTCTGCAAATGAAGCAAATCCATAGCGATTGGTAAATTGTGTTGCGTTTGATGCTAACACAATGAATTCACCCGGACCGAACAGCGTGCCAATAGGGAATGTGTAGTTGATCCCCTCCGAGAAAGTGACATTCGACAAATCAAGTGATGAGGTCCCGAAATTATGCAGTTCAATAAATTCAAATTCCTGATCATCTATTGTATCTTCATCCAATGGATGATAATGAAGTTCACTGATGCCCAAATCGTCTAAATTTTCATGAGCAATCAATTTAATCTCATGCAATGCACTCCATGTATCCTGATGGCGAACACGTGCCTTTATAACCGTAGAAGTTGAAACTTTTATTTCAGCGCGATCCTTGCCATTGGTTGCATTAATTGAGATGTAACCTCCCAGCAACCGTGGATCAGTCCCATTTGTCGTGTATAAAATAAATCCATTCGTATTCGGATTCGCGATTGTCAACATGAAATTTGAAATAATCTCCTGCTTTTCATCAAGGATTTCAATATCCCCATGTTTAAATACAGGTGCATCTATAGCCGGATACAATCCTTCCTCTTTCAATTGATTCAGTACAATACCGGTACGAACCGGAAAATAATTATTGACAATGTCGTTAATCGCAGGCAGCCAATCGTCATCCCTGGTACGAGGGGGATTGTGATAAGTATCTCCCCACCGAGCTGATTCCGCGATGATCGCCATTTCGATTTCCTTTGCACGCGACATAAATAATGCTGTTGCTTTCTCCGGGGTTACCACACCATGGTTAAAAAAGTGGCGATAAACATGATCAGCAAATCGCAATCGATATTCTGCATTATCTGATAGCTTAAAATGAAGCCATTGTGCATGAAAATTTCCGAAATCGCTTACAACCATCCGGTAATCACCGGAAATTCGGCCAAGGTTCACTCGATTCTCATAGGTTCCGACTGTTTCCCAGTGTTCGCCTGGTGTGGTTCGCAACGAATGCTCAGCATCATGCGCAAAAAACATAAAACCCCTGTCTCCATTGCGATTAAAAATACAATAAAGATTATTTGGATTTTTGTTTCCGCTCCACATCGTCATTGGACTGTCAAAGTTTCCTGTGTAAAAAATAATGAGCATGTAATCGATCAAGTTGTCAATATCAACGAGTACTTTATATTCCGGATTGCGACTGCCGTCGGGATTTTTACCCTGGATTTCAAAATAGTTTTTGTTTTGTGCATACCCGGCCTGTGTATAATTCCAGAGAAGCCGATATTCATCCATGTTGCCATCAGTGGCCGCCATACGCCAGCCATCTGTTTTCACTATATCATAGTCTTCCACATTTCCACCAAAATAGCTGGAAGCGAATCGAGCTTCCGGACGTTCCTGTGTTTGGAACAATCCCCAGTACATTCCATTTAGATAAAGTTGATAGTAGCGGCTGCGCGTATATGGTTGCCCCATTTCACGTTGCAGATCACGGGAAAACACGTCTCGATTCATGATATTATATTCTCCCTGATGGCCGGGGAAACTCCAGGAATAATTTTGACTGGTACGCAAATCAATTTTATCAAACGACTTGACGCCTTCGTCGCCAAATAATGGATACTCAAGCTTGCCGTTTCCATATTCATTTCGAAAAAATAACCGAAACGCATGTTTGGGATTACTGCCACTTCGACTGGCACCGCCTCTGATTCGCAATCCGGCATCAATCTGAAATCCTTCTGTGCCATCAGGATTTATCAATTCAATCGAAGCTGGCCGTTCCCATTCACGGCCATCCTCTCCGGCATTTACGTAAATGCCACTATCTGGCGAAACCAGATATTTCATATCTGTTACGATGGATATGCTTGGAATAGCAAGCAATGCATCGTCAATCAAATCCGTATAGCGTGGGTCCCGGATAACATCACGGTCGACATGATAGTCAAAGGTCTGGCCGTTTATTTTTGATCGTGGCCAATCTCCACCCGGATTGCCCTGTTCCTTCATAGATTCAACAAAAATATATGTTTTAGTTATTACATCACTCACATTACAGCCGGGTTGGATGGCAGCCGCCCGTAATATGACTGCTGGTGTTCGCGCGCGATTTTCCGTGCTTGATGGATCGATCGTTACTTTTAAATGCGAGACACCATTAATTGCTGTTACCGAATGACGCGGATCCGATCCGTCAAGCGTATATTCTATGACCGCTCCTGCTGTTTCTGTCACGATATCGGCATCAAATGGTTCAGCGAAAAATCCATGTGTCACTGATATCAACGGTGGAATTGTTTTCCCTGATTTTCTATCAGGAATTACTTTTATTTCAACGGGCGCTGATGTTGCAGTCAGACCGTTTTGTGCTGTCGCCTTGACTGTCAGTGAATAGCTTCTAGTACTCACATCATTCCAATCTGCGCTGTACGGAGACTCACTATCTTCTCCAATCTTTTTTCCGCTGGCAAAAAATTCCACGCCGCTGATTTCATCTGGCGTCAACGAGACGTGTGCATTAATTGTGACATGGTTGCTATTACAGAACACTCTGTTATTTACTGTTGTTGGTGGATATACAACCCATGGTGCACTCAGAGCACCCTCGGCGGAAGATTGGGCATTACTGATTCCGGTTGTTAGTAAAAAAAAAGTCGTCAGGCAGAAGATAGCCCGGTAAATCGTACATCGCATTCGATTGGTCCTCACTTTCGCAGGTTTGGAAATTGTCTCCCCATCTTTGCATGATTAAATCAGTCTCTAAAAATACATAGACAGTTACAATTTCTGTAATCCATATACATAATAGAATAAACCTGCTTCGCCTGACCAAAGTTTCTTGTTAGTTAAAATAGTCGTACGTATTTTTTGATGTCGTACAAACTATTTCATTAACACCATTCGCCGCGTCTGTACCTGTTCACCAGCCCGCAAACGATACAGATAGACCCCTGAGCTGACTTGCTGTCCATAATTATTTCGACCATCCCACTGCACATGTTGATATCCTGACGCTTGTTTTCCACTCACCACTGTTCGCACCAATTGCCCCTTAATATTAAAAATGGAAAGATTTACCACGCCTGTCGCTGAAAGCTGATAGCTGATGACTGTTGTTGGATTAAATGGATTGGGGTAATTGTGGTCCAGACTGAACGACACAGGAAATTCACCTGCGTCTTTTGTAACATTTGTTGGCAAAAAATGAGTTTTAAATACACCGCCACCACGAGTGCCGGCATAAATGGCGCCATCTGAGGCAATCAGGAGTGTCTTGGTATCCAGGTGTAACAAACCGTTATTTATACTCTTCCATGTTTCTCCCTGGTCCTCTGAAACTGCAACACCACCGCCACGAGATACAATATACATATTTCCAGTTGCGTCAATCGCCAGATCGTATAGACCAGGAGTGGGCACCTGTCCCAGTTTTTTCCATGTCGCACCACTATCAGATGTACGGAAAACACCATCGAATCCCACAGCCAACTCATTGCCGTTTTCAGCTAATTTGAATGTCAAAAAACGTGAATTTCGACTAAGTGTATCGGTGATTACATGTTCCCATGAAAGGCCGTCATCCTGCGACCTGAATACACCATCCAGTTGTGTTCCTGCATAGATGGTCCCATCATTACCGACACCAATTGCTTGAAGAGTTGTGCTTGGAACCGGCATTGCTAATTGCATCCATGTATCGCCGTTATTGGACGATTTAAATACTTCTCCGGAATAAAAAACAACATAAACATCACCGGATGGACTCTCGGTTACTGCTTCAGGAAATTGTAACGAAAGACTGCTATCAACCTGTGCCCATGTTTCACCATCATCATCGGAGAGGACCAAAATGCTTCCAGTGCGTCCCACCAGACGCCCGGATTCAAGTCGTATTATATATCGGCAATATGTACCCATCAACGGATCGATGTGCAATGTCCAGTTTTCACCACCATCGGTTGTTTTATACAAACCATCGTATGTCCCCGCGATTATCGTTCCTGATGGCAGTTCAATTAAAGAATTTATTTCGGTTGCACCTAATCCGGTGACGGTTTGCTGCCATGTATCTCCGCTGTCGGCGGATTGCATAACACCGTAATTAATAGTTGCAGCGACAAGCTTTCCCGATGGAAGCGATAGCAGATCCTGAAAAGAACCGAATTTAAGTAAACTATCAGCTCTATTCCAATTGTTACCAATATCCGGGGAACGCCAAAAATATCCCCCACCACCAGCATAGAGTTCATTTTCCGTATCACGAGTCATGGAAGCAACAATCGAATAGGGAATAACGTGCTTCCACTGTGCCCCAAAATCAGCACTTCGATACATTCCATCATATGTTCCGGCAAACAAACTATCCTCGGGTGTCACATACAATTCTGTTATGTTATCGCTAACGAAACTTTCACTTACCAGAGCCCAATTGTCACCATTATCACTCGACTTAAACAGACCATTTCCCGTTCCGGCAAATACATCACCCAATAAATTAACAGCCAAACACTGGACGGTCAAACTAGTCAATCCATTGTTAAATTGTACCCAGGTTTCCCCGTTGTCTTCAGAACGAAATACTCCCTGGTTATTCGATCCGGCAAATATGACATCGGCTGAATTAATAGCGAGCGCACGGACGAAGTTATTTGTCAGACCTTCATAGAAAACTTCCCATGTGTCCCCATTATCGAGCGAGCGAAAAACTCCTTGATTTGTCGCAGCGAACAGATGACCTTGTGAGTTTTTCACTAAATCGTAAACACCATCAAACAGGAACCAATCATTCCGTTCTCCATCAATGCGTTGCCAGGTTTGTCCATCATCTTCCGAACGGAACAAACCACCCAAATAACTGCCGGCGATAATGGTACCATTATCAGCTTTAACCAGTGCATATACATCGCCACCATATGGGCCGCTCGTACGTTGCCAATCGGCGATTTGAGCTGCTATTGGTGAACGAATAAGAATTAGTAAAAGTAGGGTCAAGGTTAATTTTTTCATTTTTCATCTCCTTAACGCATTATCATTCGCATTATTCAAGGCCGTTGTATTTATCCACAATCTGTTTTCAAAATTGCAGTTGCATCCCATCAGAAATTGACAGAATGCAACTGCCAATGGCACGACTTGCCGTGCTATAATATACATAGAAATCCCCTGGTCAACGTTAAATTATAATTCGTAAGTTAACGCCGAGGATCAATTTCACATGTATTTTGCATTTGTAAATCTCAACATCTTTTATACTAAGTCTATAGTGGTTTTCAGATTTTCATTTTTGAACCTTTCCTTAATCCCTTCCTTCAAAATAGAAGGGAATGAAGATCAAATCTGAAAACCGCTTCATTTCAAGTAAAACTAATTCGACATTTTGCTTGCATCAGGCATTGGCGGAGGAAACACTCCAAGTTGCTTCAGCATTCGCAAATCGTCAAAATTTTCCCACTCTTCGACAATTTTGCCGTCTTTGAACTTTGCAATCCCGATCGACCGGCACGAAACCATTTTATCCGTTGCCGGCATATCAGGTTCATCACCCATTCCCATCCAGGTGCCTGTATTTTTTCCATTAAACATCAAGCGATAGACAACTTCATCATCTTTAGCAATCAGTTGTTCGATTGTGAGTTTACCATTGGGATAAGCTTTGAACACATTGCTGAAAAACGATTTGATTTGATCGAGATTCAAATCATCCCCACCACCTGAGCCGTGGTACTTCACATCCGGTGAGTATATTTTGGTGTATGCGTTAATGTCTTTATTGTTAAACGCATCCACTAGGTTTTTGACCACGGTGAGATTTTGATCTTCACCGGCGTAGCTATTGCTACTATTTATCGCTAATCCTGCCACAAGAATCAGGCAGACTGTCAAAATTACATTGAATAATTTCATACAAACCTCCTGTATAAAATATATAGTTAATTAGAGTGAAGCATTTATAGTTTTTATTATAAACTTCCTTGCAAGTTATTATCACCGCAGGGCATTCGATGTGGAAAGATTTTCACCATTGGTCCCAAAGGCCAATCAATTCCCAATCTGTCAGCCCCGCGTTGATGTTTTGCCTAGTATGGTGTATGCTCAACGTCATTGCCAAACCACATTTCCGGTTGACTAATAACACCGGATTTTTCCATCGCTTCCTTCAGTTCATTCGAGTTAACGAACGTCATAGCAGCATTTACGTTTTTAAACTGATGTGTTACGATGACTTCATTACTATTCTGCGGATCTTGATGAACGCTTGCTGATGTTACTCCATTTTGATTACGAAGCTGGGCCAGGTTGTCATATACACGTTTCCAGCCTTGAAAATCTTTAACTTTATGTTTTGCAAATAAAGTAGTCATAATAGACCTCCATCTATCTGGGAATCTATGCTTCCCGTTTTTGAATTGACCTGAGTAGATGTGGTGATTAGCCAATTTCTGTGCTCAATCAATTCTATTCCGTTTTTGTGGATTTTCCACAAAACTTTTATTTTGAAATGATACTTATTTCATGAATAGCATCCGCTTTGCACTGGTCTCAATACCAGCCTTCAACCGATACAGGTACACTCCGGAACTCACTTTCTGGCCGCGATCATCCAGACCATTCCACTCAGTCTGATAACTTCCGGCAGCATGTTTCCCCTGAACCAATGTCTGCACCAACTGACCTTGCAAGTTGAAAATCGATAAATCCAAATCATTGCTTTCGAATAACTGGTACCTGATCATAGTGCTGGGATTGAACGGATTAGGATAATTCTGATCTAACCGGAAATTTTGAGGTTGTGCAGAATTATCCGCTGCGGTCACGCTCGTTGTGGGAGTACTGCCGGGTATAAAAACATTGAAACCTGCATCGACGGGCATGGCAACGCCGTCCTGATTAAAGATTGCCCATTTCTTCGCATTGGAATCATAATAGACACCGATTGCGTGATCGTTGTAGACACCATTTTGCCGCTGTGGATTCCAGTTCTGGGTGACAAATAGCTGTGCATTCGGATTATCGTTTGTGTAGGGATGATCAATGTACGTCCAGTTGTTGATGATCGTGAATTCGGATGACACATGCATAAGAGCGTCTCCTTCGGCATCCGGCGCCAGAATATTGAAAGCCGCGCCATCCGGAATAACCTGGCCATCTTGATTAAAAATGGCCCAACGGCCAATATTGCTTCGGTAAAATACGCCGGTATTGTGATTATTGTATGTGCCGCCACTGTCACCGGGATTCCAGTTTTGGGTTACGATGAACACAGCGCTCGGATTATCATTTACAGATTCGTTGTCTATTACCGTGGTGTTGCCGTTAATGTTTTCTTTCGTGGCTTTATGAACAAATACAGTTGATGCTGTTCCCGGCACAAATAGATTAAATGCAACGCCTTCTTCCATATTCCCCTTATCCTGATTAAATATCGCCCATTGCTGGCGTCCCTTTTCATACCAGACACCGATCGGCCGGTTGTTGTAAATACCACCGCTGCCGGGGGGATTCCAATTTTGCGTGACAAATGCAATTGCATCCGGATTGGTATTCAGGGTCGGCACATCAAGAAATGTGGAATTGCCAACAATCGAAGCAGACGTACTGATATAAGTGGCGGCTGCAAATGCAACCGGTGCGGCAACTGGCGTGGCAAGGAAAACACCTCTACCATAGGTCGACGCAACTATCTTGCTATCGTAAGGATCGTAATCGAGATCGTTCACATAACAAGCTGCAGGTAGACCATCGGAAAAATTTATCCAGTTCAGGCCGCCATTGGTGGTGACAAACACGCCCAGGTCTGAGCCGATATAAACAACTTTTTTATCCGTCGGATCTGGCAGCACGCTCCGGGCGTTGATACCATCTGGCAAGTCGCCAGTAATATCGGTAAATGACGTGCCACCGGAATTACTCATCACCACACGTATTCCATTCGTACCCGACAGGCTAATATATACATGCCGGAATATTTCAAGCACGCCAAATTCGATATCTGTGACGCGTTTATTCTCCCAAAATTCCTGCGGATTGGATGGTTTTTTAAATTTACCAACGCGACCAAATCGCTGCCAGACAGGATATTCTGAAGCAATTCCGGTAATCACCACATCTTCCGGCGACGCGTTCACATGATCCACGGTTACGCCAAAATTCTGCTGCTCTGCCCAGGGCAAATTTCCGTCACGAGCCATCCATACGCGTTTATCAAAATTAAAATAGAAGTCTGCGCCATTATATACCAAATCCGAGCCCCACGGAGCACCACTGGTCAGACCGTTTGCAAAGCCAAGCCAATCCTGACACGGATCATCATCCGGCGGATATTGAATCCGGTTGATTGCGTTATCACCAAGCCCGACCATGACAACATAGGGAAGGCCATCTTTAACCGCGACATCCATGCCATCACAACAGGTAAGTCGAAGCCATTGCTTATTGACATGTGGCCCGCGATGAAAGCCATTATCCTGAGTACCGATGTAGTAACGGTTTCCATCGAACAAATGATCACCTGCCCCATTGACTGTTAATTTATAAACCTGGGCAATTGATAGTGAACTGTTTCCCAAATACTCAAACGACTGTCCCGAATCCTTAGAGCGATACAGTCCGCCATCATTGGCCACATATAACCAACCACGGTTATCCACATCATCGAGAATAAAATGCTGGTCTTCATGAATCCAACCGAACAGACTATTGGCATACGAACCACTCCATGTGCCGCCACCGTCATACGAATAGCGGAGCTCGCGTGAATTGGTTCCTGTATACACACGATTTCCGGAAAATCCTTCATCTACCATAATCGCGTTGTTATAATTCATTTGCCCGCCGTTATGGGCATCGGTAACCCGCATCCAGGTATTACCGCGATCATCGGAACGCCAGACGCCTTCAAGGTTATCGCTGCGTGCTGCAACATTGGCATATACTTTATCATGCGATCCAAGCGGTGATGCGGCAAGCGTGATGCGGCCAAGTTCGGCGCTTGCGCCCGGCAATGTTCGTGACGACCACGTGCCGCTTAATCCCTTATTTTTACTGTACCAGAGTTTCGATCCCCAATTTTCAGCCGCTACAACTTCAAAATCGGCAGATGTAAACGCACGGGTATGCACAATGTCGGAAAATGCCTTATTACCGGAAGCCGGTAATACTTTCTGCCATATCACGCCGTCTTCGGACCGGAAAACACCAATATCAGTGGCGACAAAGATGACATCCGGCACATCCGCTCGGATGGATGGACGAATAATGATTTTCGAAACCCAGGCTATGAAATCAGTTGTCAGCGTGACAGGCTCCCATGTGTCCCCATAATCCGGACTGTGATATACAAAACCTATGCTCGATGCAGCAATACCGCCGACGCCATCTCCCTTGTTTCCCGTGCCAATCCATACTTCGCCGGATTTTTGATGATTCACGGCAATTGTGCTAACGGACGGATGGGCCAGATCATCCAAAATGTTTATCCATGTCGCACCACGGTCAGTGCTTTTCCACAGGCCACCACTGGCGGCGCCGAGATACATGATATCGCCATTGCCGTAATCCTGCGCCAGGCTGATGATACGGCCGCTAAAATCATCATCATCACGGTTATTCGGCCAATCACACTCGTAGATGCCATATGGCCCGATATTGCTCCACATTGATTGCTGGCTCTTTTTTAATGACTTACTACTCGTTGCTGCCAGATTTTTAAAACTGCCATATCGTACCAAATAGTCATAACGCTCACGTGCAACCTCATCCGCCGTTTGCGGATAATAATAGCGCGCATCGAGCCAGTCCGGCATTTGCTCTGGCGACTCATATTCATCGTTTTGGGATTTTTTTTCTGCGTCATGCAATCCATTAAAATGTAAATTTCGGGATGCTAAAAAAATTAGCATACTTGTCAACACGACAAAACTACCCAGTACATATTTTTTCATTCTCGCTCCCATGCTAAAAATCCTGATAGTAAGGATCACGCTTTAATACGAAAGTAATATTTTCAAAATTGGATTAAATTAATCCTGTTTACAATTAAAAAAAATTATTTCATCAACAGCATTTTACTCGTCGATACACGATTACCCGCCTGCAAACGATACAGATACACGCCGGAACTGATAGTCTGCCCCCAATCATCCATCCCATTCCACTCAACTTGATGCAATCCTGCTTCCTGTTGGCCTGTTACCAACGTCTGTACCAATTGTCCATTCAAATTGTAAACCGATAAGTGCACATCACTGCTTACTGGTAACTGATAGCTGATTATTGTGCTCGGATTAAATGGATTCGGATATGCCGAATACAATTCAAATGTTAACGGTGACGCATTAGTCTGATCGACCGCTGTGGTATTACTGATTACAAACTCAGTTGGACTATCGATATAAATATTCTCATCCGTATTATCAACAATCCGCAATACACATTGATCGGAAACCGGGCCGGTCACTTTCCAGGAGAACTTATCGTCCTTGACATTATCTGCGATCGTTTCCCATTGATCACCGCCATCGCGGGAAAGGAGCAGCGATACAGGTACCTCCGGCATAATGGGCCAATTGAGCGTACTCCAACCGATTTCAAGGTCATCTCCAATTGCCAAATGCTCGGGAAGCTCAATCGCCGGCATACCCAAACGAAGCGGTCCGCGATAGTTGAGCACATTGAAACCCACCGGACCACCTGTGCTATTAAACGTGCTGACATAGGCTGCAAATCGTGTATTCTGATAATCCACCGATGTCAGCGCCTGTTCCAGATCAATATCGACCCAGGTAACATCGGTTGAGCGCACAGGCGTTGCCAGGTATGCCCAATCAGTGAGCCCGCGGAAACTATTGCCAAGCGCTGTTATAGTTTCGCTGGCATCGAATAAATTATCACCATCGGATGATCCCGGTACATCGTACGCTGCCCAATGCAGCCAGCCGACCGACGAATCCATTAGCGGCAGAATGGTGGCGCCGGTCTCTTTAAGATTAAACTCTTCGACAAGCACCGGTTTATTGGTATAACTGTAACGGGCAATCGCCTTGATAAATGTATTTACCGTGTGAACATCCCACCAGTTATAGGCATGGATCGATACATAATCGATCAACGGGGCAATCTTGATCGGATTGAATGCGGTGTAGGTTCTTTCCGGTACTGCATTCATAATTGGAACCGAATGCTGATCCAGTCCAACGGTGATCATGTGATTGGGATCGGTTCGACGCAGCGCAGCGCTCAACCGCCGTACCCAGTTGTAGGCAATGTCTTCACGGAATAGTTGATAATCGTACAGACGTTGATTACCAGGATTTTCGAGCACATCAAGTTCAATTCCATCCGGTTGCTTAATTTCATCCCATGTCTCACCAGCGCGGGGATAGTCGCTCCATGCGGCGGCCAGGTTGGCTTCCGAGCCATACTTGAACCGCGCATACGGTTTCCACAAATCGCCCATAATTCCGGAACCAGGACCGCGCACATATGGTTCGTTTTTCAGACTCCAGGAAAAAATCGTTGGTTCATCGGCATAGCGTGTACCCAGCGCCTCAAGGTAAAATTCGTAACCCTGTAATGTCGTTTCTTCAGCATAGTATTCCCAACTTTCCCACGCGGGATTCCCTTCCCAGTCATTCACCAGATCAAAAATAATGCGCAAGTGCTGCCGTTTGGCAATGCTAATGAGTTTATCGAGTTTTTGGAAACTGGCCTCATTCAGCATAAACAAATCCGGTTCGAACCGCACCACAGAAAGAAAAATCCGAACGATGTTCGCCCGCAGATCCTGTATTTTGCCAAGCTGCCGGTCAACGTCAGTGGAGTCGAACGCGCCGATGACATCAAACGCCAAATAGGGTTCCGGATGGTACGTCCCCGGATCATAGTAATTCACTCCAAACGGGAGAAATGCCCGGTGCGACTCTGACGTCTCAAAATGCCAATTGTCATCCGAAACCTGAATAAACTCATCATCTACGGAAATTCCAAATACTTCAATTTCGCGCCACGACACCCATGATGGCGATTGGGTCGTCTCAATGCGAATGCGCTTGATAGCCAGCCAGGGAGATGAGGGCATAACTGTCAATTCCTGATCATCGCCGGTAATGCCGTTAAATTCGTGCAGCTTGATATATTGCCCACCTGAAGGCAGGCCCCATACAGTGTGCGCGGTAAAACCGTCGGGATATTGACTGGTGATAAGATTAATGCGTTGAATATCGACCGGGGTTTGCAAATCAACTTCAATCCATTGCGTCGGATGGCTGCCTGCCCCCCAAAAAGTATCACGGTTTCCATCCACAGCGTAATCCGGTGGATTTTCGTTGAGCGATTGTGATGCCGTCACCGGTTTCATATAAGCGAAATTGTGTGATGATATTGGCAGCGGTGGCTCATCGTCCGGGGCAACAATGCGAATATTATCAAACCAGAGCTGCCAGTCCGTTAACGATTTAAGCTCCGCAACGATCTGGAAATGAGATACCTGTGTCCAGTCAAAATTTCCTGCCGGGGCGGGATCATACCACGTGTCATTGTCCCAGGCGCCACCTTCGACAAAATCGGCAAGCGGAATTTGTACATGGTGCCACTCGGCAGTCCAACCACTTCCCGGGTCATCTATCGTTGTGGTCATCCGCCAGGGATGGTCAGCCACAGATGTTTCCGAATCGAGAAAAAAGATGCTGAACTGCGCGCCGGGCGCATCGGTTCTCACCCAAAAATCCAGAACATAGCCATGATCTTTTAACCAGGTGATATCCTTGAGTGGCCTGATCTTAAAATCAATGCGATTGTACTGATTGGGCTGTGCCCAATATATGCAGGTCGAGCCAACCGCCGGATGATCGCTGTCATGATAACTAATGCGTCCATTGTCAATCCAACTGGCTTCAAAAAAACCAGCGCCGAAATCATCAGTAAATATATCGAAACCGGTTGTGTCCGGTTTAAAAACGAATTCAGACTGCGGCGGCGTATTTAAACCAAGCGCGCTAAGCATTGGGATATTCAAATCGTAATCAAATTGTTCATTCTCGTTTTCAAAAAAGCCCAATTCTTCATATTCCCACATGGTCCACGGGATGCCGTTTTCTTCAAGATAGCGTCGTATGGTTTCACACCAATACGTACGATCCTCATTTGTACTGGCAAGCGCGGTTGAACCAAATTCGCCGCAATAAACCGGAACATTGCGGGTGTTCTTAAAGTCGATCGCAATATCGAGCAGCTCATGCATATGCTCTACCGTGCCATTGTACTGATAATGTGTATTAATTTCATCTCCCACCCAGGTGCCCAGCAACACAGGCGGTATTTCAGGCATTTGTGATGCATCATACGGAAACGGCACGCCGGTCAATGTTGCCAGCGATGGTGAAATTACTTCTGCGCCCTGCAATGTGAATAGATACGGTTCATAAAAATGAAACGTATAAATGAGGTTTGCATCATTATACTCCGGCAAGGTTGGGAGATCGTAAAAACCATTCCAGCCTGCGCCACCAACGATAATTGTGTGCGTCGCATCTTTGCTGCGGATCGCGGCGATGGCATCCTGCTGAATCGCACTCCAGTCTTCATCGGAAATGCCGTGCGGTTCGTTGAGCACTTCATAAAGGATGTAGTCGGAGCGATCATTATAACGCTCGGCGAGTTGTATCCAGACAGGAATCAACGTTTCGCCAATATTGGGATCGGTATCCGCCGCCCAATTGAATGTGTGATTGTCAATGATCAGATAAATTTCCAGCTCTTCCGCCCAATCAAGCACCTGGTCAAGATACGATAAAAACAGTGGCGACACCGTGTAATCGGGCGCGCCTTCCGCCATGAAGTGCAAATTTATTGGCAGCCGAATCACATCGCAGCCCAGGCTTTTGATATTGACGAAATCCTGTCTGGTAAATTCGGTAAATTGAATCTGTTCCGGGCTTTGAACCTCGAACCATTTCGATAAATTGACACCGTGGTTAAATGGCGGCTCGGCGCCATAGACAATATGTGCAGTCAAGAATATTAGAAATAGTATTTTTTTCATATTTAGCATCAATTCTAAGTTATCAGACGATTAGTGCCTACCGCCCGAAATGTAATACAAAATAATTCCACCAGATTTCAGCGTTCGTGTTTTTAACAGGTTCAGCTTTAATAGTTCTGGCAGGGATTTAAACAAAGGAGTTCCGTTACCAAGCACAACAGGTACAATGCAGAGCCGGTATTCATCAATTAATCCGGTTGGCATAAGCGTTGCGCACAGATTGGCGCTCCCAAATATCAGGATATTTTTACCTGGCTGTTGTTTAAGTGTTAGTACTTCAGCTTCTATATCAGTATTAATCAACCGTGTATTATTCCATTCAGCTTTTGCCAACGTCCGCGAAGCTACTACTTTAGTTACACTATTCATAAAATCGGCGATGTCACCGGTAGCGTTTGTCCAGTAGGCAACCATTCCCTGATAAGTCAATCGGCCAAACAACAACGTGTCTGCAGTTTGCGCTTGTTCCAATGAAAACTGCTCCAGCTCTTCACCCCAGACTTCATTATGCCAGTCCAAATCCCACGGTTTCGCGCCTTCAAAAAAACCATCCAAGGTAACCAGATTCCACATGATAAGTTTTCTCATACGTTTTCCGTTTTAAGTATATTAAAGTTGCTATATTGTATCGAAATCATCTTGAGATCTTGTATTTATTAATTCAACTTTGATAAATTAAGAATAACGTGAGTAGTATCATTTTTTAGGGTCAAAAAGCCGCTAAAGCGGCTGAAATCGTCTCTGCCTGAGCTAACTGAATACCCGAATAATAGTATTGATTTCTGATTAATTATTGACAAGTTTTAAAGCGCCGGCGCTGTACCGTTGGCCGACGTTAGGGTATCGCTTTATCAGACTATCAATTTGCTCAAGATCGTTCTTAGATAATATCACATCAACAGCTCGTGCATTTTGTTCAAGATATTTTACTCGCTTGGTCCCCGGAATTGGGATAATGTCATCACCCTGAGCCAGCACCCACGCTATTGCTAATTGTGCGGGCGTACAATTCCTTGAGGCTGCAAGCTGGGTAAATTCATTAACCAAATTTTTATTATTCTGGCAATGCTCACCGGTAAATCGCGGATGCGTTTTACGGTAATCCTGATCCGTGAGGTCATTGACATTTGCGACAGTTGCTGTCACCAATCCTCGTGCCAGTGGACTGTAAGCAACAAACGTTATCCCCAGTTCACGACAGGTGGCAAGTATTTCGCCTTCGGGTTCACGGGAAAGTAATGAATACTCGGTTTGCAATGCAGCAATCGGATGCACCGCATACGCTCTGCGGATGGATGACGGTGATGCTTCGGATAAACCAAGATATTTCACTTTCCCTTCTTTTACCAGCTCAGCCATGGCTCCAACAGTATCTTCAATTGGCACATTCGGATCAACGCGATGGGAATAATATAAATTGATCGTATCAATTTTTAGCCGCCGCAAACTATTTTCAACAGCCTGTTTTACATATTGGGGAGAACCATCAAAGTAAGTCCCCGGTG
This sequence comes from Candidatus Zhuqueibacterota bacterium, assembly GCA_016931935.1. Lineage (GTDB taxonomy): Bacteria > Zhuqueibacterota > Zhuqueibacteria > Thermofontimicrobiales > Thiofontviventaceae > Thiofontivivens. Next base: position 37,257 of record JAFGDW010000141.1, read on the forward strand.
CCCCACTAAATCCCGGAGAACTATCTTTTCGCCTGAAGCCAAACTTTGTAGCAATAAATATTCGGTCCCTGTTTGGCGCCAGAACATTCGATATCAACTCTTCGTTATGCCCGACGCCATACATGTCGGCGGTATCCCAAAAGTTAATGCCAAGCTCCAACGCACGATTTAATGTCTTTAGTGATTCTTTATCATTTCGTGGTCCGTACGCAAAACTCATTCCCATACATCCCAATCCAATTGCTGACAAAACCTCATCTGTTTTACCAAGTTTCAAGTATTTCATAAGGTACCTCGTCGAAAATGGAGTCAAAGATTTTTAAATTTATCACTCATCAGCCGAACCAGATTTATTTGCAAGCTCATCCAGTAAATCATGCAGATCAAGCCGGGCAGTAAACATATCAACTGAGCCGTCATCGTTGCGCGGCCACATCGATTCAGGGCGATCCCAATACAGCTCGACACCATTCTGGTCCGGATCATGCAGATATAGAGCCTCACTCACGCCATGATCACTGGCACCATCTAACCGAATATTCGCCGCAATTAAACGTTGCAAAGCATCTGCAAGCGACGCGCGTGTGGGATAGCGAATCGCAATGTGGTACAGACCGGTAGTTCCGGCAGGCGGTGGCGATCCACCGGCGCTTTCCCAGGTATTTAAACCAATATGATGATGATAGTCGCCCGCGGCGATAAACGCTGCGGAATTTCCGATGCGCTGTTTCACACCAAAACCCAGTACGCCGCTATAAAATGCAAGCGAACGCTCAATGTTTGCAACCTTTAAATGGATATGGCCAATTCGCACTCCAGGGTGAATTTCATTATTTTTTACATCCGATTTCATTTAGCCAATTCCTTACTAAAAGACATCCATAATTATGAACATTTTTCTTGCGAAAGCCTGGAAGCCGACAGTCTCGGCCTTATGCCTCCGCAAATTTTGTAAAAAGCACAGTGACATTCGAAATAAATTATTCATCCAACGTGCTCAAATCGCCGACATCTTGCCCAAGTGCCCGAGCTTTAAGCGCACGCCGCATAATTTTACCACTACGGGTTTTGGGCAGCGCGTCCACAAACGTCATCGATTCCGGTTTGGCAATTGGGCCAATTTCGTTACTGACATGGGTGCGCAGCGCTTCTTCCAACTCCTTGTTTGCAGTAACGCCTGCACGCAATATCACAAATGTATGAATTGCATTCCCCTTCAACTCATGCGGCAGCGCAATCGCCGCGGCTTCGGATACATCGGGATGGCTAATCAGTGCGCTTTCGATTTCCGCAGAACCGAGGCGATAACCACTAACTTTAATCACATCATCGGTTCGGCCGATAATCCAGACATAACCATCATTGTCGATACGTGCGGCAGCGCCAACCTTGTACCAGCCCTGTTTTTCGTAATCCGACCAGTAAATCGATTTGTAACGTTCGGGGTCGCCATCAATCGTGCGCGCCATGCCGGGCCAGGGCGTTTTGATTACCAGGTTGCCTTCGGCGCCGGCAGGAACGTCGTTGCCTTTGTCATCTACAACCGCCACTTCATTACCAAAAAACGGTTTGGTTGCCGAACCTGGTTTAAGCGGCGTAATTGGCAGCGGCGTAATCATAAAACCACCGGTTTCCGTTTGCCACCAAGTATCCATAATTGGGGGGCATTTGCCTTTGCCGATAGTATTGTAATACCAACGCCATGCTTCAGGATTAATTGGCTCTCCGACCGATCCAAGCAAGCGCAGACTACTTAAATTGTGACGATTCGACCAGGCCATTACCAAATCGCATCAGGCCACGGATTGCTGTTGGTGACGTGTACAAAATCGTGATGCCGTATTTCTCGATCATTTGCCACCATCGGTTCGGATAGGGATGGTTAGGCGCCCCTTCATACATCACAATCGTTACCTCATTGATCAGCGGGCCATAAACAATGTAACTATGACCAGTAATCCAGCCAGGATCGGCAGCGCACCACCAGCGATCTTCTTCCTTGATGTCAAACACCATCCGGTGAGTTGTCGACGTGTAGACTGCATAACCACCATGGGTATATAACACGCCTTTAGGATTTCCGGTGGTACCGGATGTGTAGAGAATGAACAGCATGTCTTCGGCATCGAGCGCTTCGGTTTCGCATTTGGCTGAGGCCAACGGCATTGACATCAAATCATGATACCAGAAGTCCCGATCGTTTTCCATGTAGACATCACCATTTGTCCGTTTTACGGTGATGCACACTTCAATGGTGGGCCAACGTTTCATAGCTTCGTTAGCAATATCTTTCAGGTCAGTCGCTGCACCCCGACGAAATCCTCCATCTGCAGTAATCAACACACGGCTGTTAGCGTCTTTAATACGTTCCGCCAATACTTCCACGCTGAAGCCACCGTAAACCACGCTATGGGCCGCACCAATTTTCGCACACGCCAGCATCGCGATGACCAGTTCGGGAATCTGCGGCATATATACTGTTAGAATATCCCCCTTTTTTTATGCCCATACTTTTTAGTACATTGGCAAATTTAGATACTTCCCGATTAAGCGCGTGATATTAAAAAGTCCGAACATCACCGGGTTCCCCTTCCCAAATTAATGCCAATTTATTGCGACGCCATGTTTTCAGGTGACGATCAATCGCATTATAAATGATGTTGATTTTGCCCCCAACAAACCATTTATAAAACGGCTTACCGGAATCATCCAAAACCGTTTCCCATTTTTGGTACCAATCTAATTTATTCGCCTGTTCCGTCCAAAATCCTTCACGATCTTCGATCGAACGCATGTAAAGGTCATCATAGTTTTTCACATTCGCCTGTTTGATAATTTCTTCAGATGGATGGAATATTTCAGCTCCATTATTCACGTCCGTTTGTTTATTTACTTCCATTACTATTCCTCCTTTGAATGTCCATTCCCGGTGTTTTGCTATTTTTTATCTGATTTTCTGATTGATCGACACTTAAATCAGGTCATATTAGTCCGATTTTACTATCTAAAAATTCCCTGAGTAATTTCAGGGAATTTCAAGTACAAAAATTGAAATATCTTTGTTCAGAATCTTGATTAAAGAAAACGCTTTGCTTGAAATTGATTATCCATTCAAAAAATGATGAAGATTGTACCCTTCGACAAGCTCAGGGGGTACTAAACCAAACGTTGGCTGAGTGTTCCGTAGGCGCATCTGCCTTTGGCATGATCCGCCGCGGTGGATCAACAAAACCAACCAATATTGAATGGATACGAAAGTGATTATTTCTTATTCTTCATGATCCATGACGCCTCCGTAAAAAGTCTAAAAAAATTCTCTGGCCCACAATATATAGACAATAATTCGACATAAATACACAATATAATGTGGCTTAAATGGGTGCGATAGACTTTTAACGAGTTCATCATCCATTATTTATTCACAATTCTCTATTCGTTTTCAGCTTCCCGATTACATTGTCTCATCGGTCACATCCGAACATGGTTCACCATCCGAAGTAAATCCCAGTACGTCCAAACATTCTTCGTACTTTACAGTGGCAACAATTTTCAATTTGACTTCAGCAACTAATCGCTGATTCGCCGGTTCAGTGTTGCCTTCGAGAATCAGTTCGTAATCATAGAAATCATCGTTTTTCACGTAGCCCTGAATCTTATCTTTCAATGCATCAATTCCCCCATCCAGAAGTAAACTCACCGGACTAAACGGATTGCTAATACCCAGCAGCCCGGTAAGCGGTACAGAATAGTCTTCGAATACTCTTTCCTTACCGGTCAACAGATCATTAATCGTCGCCGTGGCTACCAGTTTCGATGCCTGATTTCCTTCCAATACTTTCGTATTAATAGCAACGGACTGAATTTTCACATCCTTAATCCGGGCATCTTTGGGAATATCCGCCGCGGCCAACACATCTTCGCGTGAGACAACCCTGCCAATTTCAAACGGTCCGATTTGATCGATATTGTAAATTTGGGTTTGCTTAATATCCAGCACAAACGTAAAGGATCGCTTTTCACATCCGGTGGAAACGATCGCTAGCATTAAGATGATAAATAAAAATCGAGTTTTCATGTGTACAATCTCCTTTTTTCCTGTTGTTGGTACGATCATATTCCCACCCCGATGCCAAGCACCAGTACTTTCTGAGAAGCGATATTGAAATCCGTATGAAGCATTAACGGTCCGGCATTTAATGCAAAACCAACTGTCATCCGCACGGAATTTTCTGCTTTTAGTTCGAATGAAACTGTTTGCGAGATTTCGGCATCTTCAAACGTGTAAGCAATGTCCAGATTGGATGATTCCGTGCCAAGCCCTCCATAAATCGTGAATATGCCACGGGTAATGCTTGCCTGTGCGCTTAGAAAAGTTGCGTTTGCATCAACAATATCACCCACCTTAAAACTCTGACGATAAAAACCAACCGCCACATCCACAGGGAATAACGGGATGTATTGGGAAATGCTGTGCCGAATTCCCCATCCGGTCAAACTAAGTCGCCCCCAATTTTCACCGAGATCGAGATCGACCCAACGGATGGTAATATCTGAACCGAACAACGAGCCAACTGTAAGCTGTGGCGCTGCAATCGGTAGCATGGTCATATTAAATCCCGGCGGAAAATCATACGAGGTGCCGCCAGTCCCATCCACAGACGCGCCTTCGGAACTGCCGAAAATTGTCGGAGCTTCCACTGTTTGCGCAGGGGAAAATAAATCTTCCGTGGTTGCAGTGAATGCTTTTTGATCGTCGCCAATCAGCGCGGACATGGTGACCAGCTCAATGTCCACATGCAATCCAACCATCGGAATATTGGCGCTGTGATAAAAGCCGCTGTTCAAATTCGCGCCAAACGCATCGCCCAATGGCTGCAGATAGCCCTTGCCATTTTCGGATGTGTATTTGGAGACGTATTCGCTGATGTCCTGAGCCAATGCAAAATTGACTGTAACCGCAAACATTACCAATGTAGTGCTAACCTTCCGGTACAATTTCATGTGCGTTTCTCCTGTCGTTAATAATTTACTTGCTTTCCGAATTTATTAACCGATATTTTTTTTGACTGGATAATCATGATCAACAAGATAAAATTAGCAATTTCATTCCTGATGACGTATTTGCATATAGTCAGATTATCCTGCCAAATTGCTTTCATCAAAAATACAGGCGCAAAAGCTAAACTGCGGATTATTATATATTCGCCTTGGCAATCCCAATCACACCATGAGCAACGCGTGCTCCTGCGTTGCCGGTTGGCTGTGATTTCAAATCGTCATCTCCGGCATGAATAATAACCGCCCGGCCAATTATTGAATTTTCACCATGAAATGAGATAATAGAATCTGTCCATTCGTAATGAGCTTTACCGGTATCATCGGCGACCAAATTTCCCAAATCACCGACATGTCGCTCAGCACTTTGGGGACCGCCATGCTTGCTATTCGTCGGATTAAAATGCCCGCCGGCAGATTTTCCGTCCAAATCAGTGACATCCCCGAATTCATGGATGTGAAATCCATGCTTTCCGGGAGTCAAGCCAGATACATCGGCAACCGCTAAAATACCCTTATCCGTTTGAATAAACGTGACAGTTCCTGTTGCCGTATTTCCATCTGTCGGCTCAAGCATAACAATTGCCTTTTTAATAACGGGCTGCTCGCTGACGTTTGGTGCAGCACAGCCGCCCAAAATTATCATCAACGCCAGAATTATTACCAGCATTTTTAAATTTATTTCGATTTTCATATGTAGCCTCAAGTGATTAACTTAACACTTTCTCAATCCGGTTAAATCATCCGGATTGTGAACGAACAGGTTTCGGATCTGAATTTTACAGCATTAATTGTGGATGCTAACAAAACGCAACCATTTTTCTATTTGTTCTTCATTTTAGTAACGTGAGTTTGCGCGTCGCGGCGTTTGTCCCTGCCTGAAGGCGATACACATAAACACCAGATTCAACGTAGCGTGCATGGTCGTCTAAACCATTCCAGACAATTTCATAAATACCTTTTTCCCGTGGCTGATTGACCAATGTCCGCACAACATCACCGCGCAATGTATAAATTCTTAAATTAACATTACAGTTTTCCGGTAATTGATAGGAAATAACAGTCATCGGATGAAATGGATTTGGACTATTTTGTTCAAGCGCAAAGGTTACCGGAATTGTGTTTTGCGCAGCTCCGTAAATATTACTGGATAAGAGTACTGTAGACAGAAACAGGATCATATAAGTCCGATTTAAATTCATAACTAATCCTTTTTGGGATAAGGTTTACATTCATTTGTTATTAAAACTTAAATCACTGCTAAGGTGGAAAATTTGATTGCATTCGATAATAAGGTTGACGTGAATGATTCAGAAGGCAGGAGTGATTTCAGGAATTAGCAAGTGAATGCAATTCAGCATCAGGAATTACAACTTTTGCACAACTTCAATTATGCATCATGTAATGCATTATCGATTGCACGTTTAAAGTCATCAAAAGTCTGTTTTCCTTCCAGAAATTTTATCAGATGACCGTTTGTATCATAAATAAATGTTGCAGGTAGAGCGCCATTCCAATCCGGATTCATGAAATTAATAAACATTTCATCGCTTGGAAAACTCTGAACGTAGTTTTTGAAATTAGAACCTTGCATTTCCAGAAACGGCAAAATCTTGGTATCAATTTCATCAGAATAATCCGCGCTGATACCTATCATATCCAATACACCGGATGAATATGTTTCGCGTATCTCCACCAAATCAGGAAATTCTTCACGACAGGGAACGCACCATGTCGCCCACACATTTATTAAAAGCACTTTTCCGTGCCGTTGCCCAATCAATTGAGTCAATGCATCCTTTTCAATAGGTATAACGGTGGTTGACTTTTTGGTACAACCACCGTTAACCATTATGAGTAGAGGGAGCAAGAGAAACCAAAGGGAATATTTCATTTTTTATCTATACGTTTAATAGTACAGCCAAATGCTTTTGTCACGTTATTGCTTATGTTTTTGCCGGATAACAATTCATCCAGTGCTGTGCGCAAGTCATTTGAGGTCACTTCATTTTCTCGACGCGAATCATCTATGCGTCCGTGATAAAGTACTTTGTGTTCAGGATTAAGAACATAAATTTCGGGTGTCACACTTGCACCGAACTGATCTGCCACAACATTTTCGACATCTTTCAACACGGGAAATTTAAAATTGTGCTCTTTTGCATGTTTACGAATTTCATCGACCGACTCTTCTTTGTTCGAATTGATTCCAAGAAAAACCACGCCCTTTTTAGCATAATCGTTTTGAAGTTGCACCATACGTTCGTTATAAGCATTCGATACCGGACATCGTGTAGCAATAAACATTACAACAACAAATTTTGCACCGTTATAATCTGAAAGCGAGCGCTCTTTATTATTGTAGTCCTTTAGACGAAATGGCTTTGCCGTATCAAGCGCATACGAGCCCGATGAAACCAGCAAAATAGCAACAAGAATTAATAATTTTTTCATTATGTAAGCCTCATTAATTCATATTATTTCATGGAGTGCAATCCAACAATGTTTCCTTCGGTATCACGGAACAGACCAAAATAGCCATATTCCGGACTAATCTGAGTTTTCGCTACAACTAATTTTCCCCCGGCCGGCTCCACACGCTGTAGAGTATACGTTAAATCATCCCCACCATTCAGGTAAACAAGCGTTCCTTTATCCGAAGGCACCGCATCGTCAGCTTTAACAAGGGCGCCGCTGTTCGAAGTTTCTTCCATTGGGAAAAAACTCATTAGTGCACCACCCATCTCCGTTGTATCCATTTCAATTTCAAAAATCTGTTGATAAAATTTTTTTGCCCGCTCCATATCAGTAACAGGCAGTTCAAACCATACAGCAACGCTCTTCATAATTCACCTCAATCAATTGAAGCTGTTTGATACAATCGGTATTGATTAGAATTTATTTCAATGACAGAGACAGGAGGCGTCGGGCAGCATAATTGCCAAATGCTGCCCGACTCATGATCAATGTGATTTCACCAATTGCGAATCGGTTTATCTCTGCTTCAAGTAGCCTTTTTACAAATAGTATGCCAGGCAATACTACATGCATTTAAGCTACTTATTCTTAATTAGTTGAAATAAAGCTTCAAAATGTAGTAATTAATTTTCTCCCAAGTTAATGAGACACATAGACTGACAATTTCATGTCGCATCGTATCATGAAATAAATATTCAATCGATCACTGTCTTCTGTCCGATTTGCAGTGAATCAGATAAGATGTCTCATTTAACAAGTTTTGCTCTGTCTCAACAATTTTTATGCAACACATGTCAAACCTGCCATTTGCTTATCATTTGTCAGACAAAAAAACCGGATAACGCAACCATTTGATTGAGTTATCCGGTTATAAGAGCAGTCAGGCCGAATTATTGACCAAATGTCCAACCAACCAAAATTCCCCAGGTGTTCATTCCAAAAGAGTTCCCACCATCCGGTTTGCGCGAAACGATATTATAATTGAATTCAGTGAAAACATTTTTATTTACTTTTATACCCGCGCCCAGGCTAAAGCCAACTCCGGAATCAATATTTGAATCGGATTTCTGTTTTTGGCCGTTGTATTCAAATTCCATTTGTGCGTCGCCTGTAAAAAATCCGAGACCAGCTTTTGCATAAGGTGCATATTTGCTGCTGTTTTGAAAATGATATTTGCCAAAAGCACCCACGACCAGTTGATTAAAAGTCGTTGTTAACTTTCCTCCGGAAACATTGGATTCAAAATTATAACCACCTAACGCATAATTTAATTCACCACCTACTTCAAGCGATGAATTTACAGGGTGTCCTACGGTAATTCCAAGCGGCAGTGTTCCGGCTGCGCTTTCCTGATCTTCAAATGCCGACATGGAATAGCCGGTAAATGCGGATACGACTAAATTGCTCTGGGCTAAAACCGGAGCTGCTATTAATGATATTCCCAATAACATCATAACGAATGGTTTCATACGATCTCCTTTCATATGTGAAACGCTCGTTTAGTGATCATATAAAGAAATTAGCTATTCCGACTTTTTATAATATGATCGGGATCATGTCGGCAATTTCTGTTCCAAATAATTTCCCATGAAATTAGTATTGTAATTTCAAGCAATTACATTCACTGGTAATTTAGATGCGATAAATTTGATGTGAGAAGTTTAATGAGACAATGAATTACTAGGCTGAAGGAGTTTGAGTTAAGGCGGCTGAACTGATTCAGGTTAAATGGTGATGCGGAAGACAATGTTTCATTTTGCTAATGAGACACTGTCTCGGATAATTAAATATTGTACACAAACTACGATTGAAAATTTTTACTATCCGTGTTCATCTATGTGAAGGCACCGAAAGTGCATCTGCCTATGATATGATCCGTGGCTGAAATTATTCTAAGTAAATGAAAATAACCATTTATAGTTTGCCTGTTCAAAATAACGCAGTGTCTATCCATTTTAGTCAGTAAAGGTTGTCACTAGATATTAACGTAGTTATACTTCATACGGCCATATTTCAAACATATTTATTGAGCGGTTAATTCAATGCCTATCCTTAACACGCTATTAGCTGTTAAGTTTATGGCAGTGTTCATTATATATCTTCCGCCCCGATCAATTGAGACGGAACGATGATTTCGCTTTGAGATAAATGGATACACAGACAATCTTAATTATTGAACCACATAAAATGTATTTGTTACACTCTGTTCGTTTCCGCTATTATCGATTGCGGAAACAGTAACGGTATGCGAACCCAGTGGCAGTGCATCTTCCACATTGTATCGGATAAGGCGTTCTTCCGGATCGTATTCGGCAATAACTTTCCTGTCATCCAGTTTCATGGTAATTGATGATTCGTCATTAAAACCGGATAAACTATCGTATACCCGTGCGCGCAATATTGGGTAGCGACGGGTGATGTTGCTGTTATTTTTAGGATAATAAAATTGGATATCGGGCGGTTCAGTATCTCGAATTAGCGTGACCTGTCGCAGACTAGACAACTGTGCTGAAATTGTTCCTTGTGCCCGATCCAAACTATTACCGGAGAATCGCCATCCATTTCGTCGTCGGCTGTCACGAGTATACACTCCCAATTTTTCGAGCAATGTATCGTTTTCCGGATATTTAAGCCGAACCACTGCATTTTTATTTAGCGGTACATCAAAAGGTTCAAGCAAGTAGGTGCTGCCCACGATGTCATATTTTGCGGTATCACCATTGGCAGGTTCTTTCTCCATCCGGGCAAACAGATTTTCAAACACACCACCGTTGTCAAATTGAACACTACATTTCCGATCTTTCGATATAATCTGACCGCCATTTTCCGGAGTAATTGTTGTAATTTCGAATTGATCCCAGAAATAGACTTCCTTACCCGATAAATCCTGTGCGTACACTTCCACATCCACAATACCGTCCCGGTTTGCTTGCAGCTCATAGGCGCCGATAAATTGATTGAACTCAAATTGAGCCAGGTCAACTTCCATCGGCCGGACACCAACCTGTTGGATGAACAGACGCGGCGGTGCTTTTATCAGACCATTTACATTCAATTCAATTCGTAAATAATTATCGTAAAAATCTTTAATGAGTTCAAATTCAATTGACTGCAAAAAATCATCCGCATCTTTTGTCAGCACTTCAAAATCCGGCATGGTCGGCAAATCGAACGTGTCTTTGGCTACAATTTTCACTATTTCCACAGGTTGACGCAAATACAGGATAGGCATTAACATATCCTGATCGGCAGCAGTTTGCCCATGTGGGAAAAATTGCTTCCATGCGTCTCCATAATTTGTCGATCGAAAAATTGAATAATCTCGGAACGGAATTCCGGCTTTATCATGAACCTGTGCGATGGTATAATTTTGAAAGTCATCGGTTTCATAAACCACCGTTATCGGTTGTTGTTCGCCAACTAAAAATTCACCACTAAGCGTCGTTAAATTACCATTGTAGTCATACAGCTCGATCAGGTATTGATGCGGACCATGGTCGCGAACATTAAATTCTTCAGATGCCGCGGTTTCCGACGCATCACAGTTTAAAATCCCGCTGCCCACATCCGGTGGTTTATAAAATGGCAAATCATTCCCATGTTCTTTATACAGGTTTTGGTACAATCCAATTCCCCGTTTATTGAGCCGGAAATCGCGATCGAGATCGATCAGGCCAGAGACTTCGTAGGAGAATTTATCATAAACTGCACTGTATTGCAATTGGCCATCCACATAAAAGTTAAAGCGATAAATGGCAAATACATTTTGCACACCATTCGCCTTATCCCAACAATCGACAGATAGTCCAATTCGTCCTTTTACAAGTGGCTTTTCTTTAATTACATATTCACCGTGCCGTACCTGCCGTGGCTGAAAAATTGTTGGCTTCGCATCGCCATCAATTCTTGATTTTGCATCGAGTGGTGTCATACAGAAACCACTTATTCCCGGAGGAATATTATCCTGAATAGAATATCCCAACAGAAAGGGATTCATCGGCTGATTGTGACTATCGCGAACTTCAAAATGAAGATGGGGTTTTCCGATCCCTGATGACCCTGTGTACGCAATAACATCACCTTTTTTAACGCGGAATTCGGTCGGACTAAAATATTTGTTAACGCGATACTCTTCATTGCGTTTCTGCTCACGCTTTACCAGTTGTTCAAGTTCATTATTGAATTCTTTCAGATGCCCATAAATAATTATTTCACCCGTGTCTAATTTTTGATAAATCACACGGCCATATCCGTACGATGATACCCGTACACGCCAAATATGACCATCCTGAATGGCAAACACCTTAAATCCTTCACGATTCCAGGTTTTAATATCAATACCGGCATGAAAATGCCCGGGCCGGTACTCCGCAAATGATGAAGTCAGATAATGGCTGGCATTTGTCGGCCACAAATAGTCGCCGCCATAAGCTACTACTGGTATCAGTACGAATCCCCACAACATCAACATTTTTCGTAAATCAAACAATGTATTCATCCTCACTTTTCTATCACGATTCGATTTGCTTTTTAATAATAGGCGAACAGAGTTCTCCATTTTAAACTTGATTCTTCAATCACTGGTCTAAAATTCATCCCATCGTTGTCTCCAATTCAAAACATATCCGGGCCAGATGTGCGGCTTGCTGATCGCGATCGAATTCCGGAACAGCAATCGGCTTGGCAAATGGCATTTTATTTTGTTGATACAATTGATAATAATCTCGGATCGCGTTTGCTATCCCCGCGATATCATCATTATCAACAACAATTCCCCGATTCAATCTTGTAATGAATTGAGCAACGTACCCGCCGCGTGCAATTATTAGTATCGGTTTCCCGGATGCCAGGTATTCAAACACTTTTCCCGTTATTATTTCTTCGTCAGTTTGCCGGAAAATCGTTAATAAAAGCAAATGCGATGCCATTAATTCCTGCACTGCCTGATGATGTGGTAAATACCGGATCGGATCGACCCGTGTTTCCAAACCAATCTCGGCGACAAGGCGCTGGAGATTTCCAAACATATCCGTGCCGATAAATTGCATTCGCATCTCAGAATGCTGGTCGGATTCTTCATCCAGAAACTGTTTCAGCCCCTTTAAAAATGGCTCGGGATGGCTCACACGACTGATTGAACCGCAATGGGTAATTGTGAATTCTGGGTGCAGCGGCGTTTCGATATATGGTAGAAAATCAGCCGGATCGTAGCCGTTCATGATTGTTTCAAATCGACCGGATGGGTGATTTGCTTTTGCCTGTAAATTTCGGGTCAATGGTTCACACATGCCAACAACACAATCAGCCGTTCGTAAAACTACGCGTTCCATCAGTCGATTGAGTGCTCGATGCAACCGGCTCGGGCAGGGTTGACTTTCCCCGCCTGTCCAGTCATCCCGGAAATCTGCCACCCAATGGATGCCCGTCAACCGTTTTAGCAACACAGCAATCAGATGCACCGAATGTGGAGGTGATGTCGTAAACACGGTGCGAATGTGGCGTTGACGAATCTGCTTCCATGCTGCAAAAAACGCGAACGGCGCCCACAGAATTTTGGAATCCGGCACCAGCAACCATGCACCAACGGTTTCGTTCAACCAGTTTAATAGCCCCTTGCGACCCGTGTTCGCTGAATTTGAGTTCGAATCCGACACCGATTTTCTTCGCAGACGCGCCAGCAATCGCAACGGATCTAATGATTCTGTGCGGATAATCGTTACGTCTTTCACATCGTCCAGCAAAGAATCATCGTGTGCATGGTAATGCACATCTTTCACAGTGATTACGATCGGATTCCAGCCATGTCCGGGTAAATATTTGACGAATTTGGCGGCACGTTGTGTACCGCCCATTCCCATCGGGGGAAAATAGTAACAGAGAACGAGGATGTTTTTTGAGGATTTGTTTTTGACTGCTTTCATAACTGCTTGATTAAAGCTTATAATTCTTTTCTGTTTGGATTCTAACGTGGGGCTGTATCAAAAGTCTTGTCAAGCTTCATCCTGAGCGTAGTCGAAGGATGATAACTTATGATAAATCAACATGCTTCGACTTCGCTCAGCATAAAGAAATTATACGAATTTTGACTTTTGATACAGCCCCACGTAACCTCAAAACTCAGTTGTATTACACCAATTCCACCCGGCTTTGGTCCCCGATCATAAATTTGTGCGTGCGCGGCTTGCCATGTGCCTGCATAATTTGCACATCGTTTCCCAGCAGGCAGCTTTCCAACCGGATGCCAACATCGATGATCTGGCATTGGTTGAGCACAATGCTAAATTCCACCTCACTGTTGCGAACGATACAATCATCATAGATCGACGTGAATGGCCCAATATAGCTATTTTCAATCACGGTATTGTTGCCGATAATCACCGGCCCACGAATGTTGCTGTCCACAATTCGTGATCCCTTGCCAATGGTGACCGGACCGGCCAGGAATGATTTATCATCAACTTCACCATCGATTTGCGGTTCGTAATGCTCCAGAATCAGCCGGTTCGCCTCAAGTAAATCGATTGGTTTCCCGGTATCCTTCCACCAACCGGTAATTTCACTGAAGCCAATCTTGTAGCCATGATCGATCAGATACTGATGAGCGTCAGAAATTTCCAGCTCGCCGCGGGCGCTGGGTTGAATGTTATTCACCGCTTCAAAAATGTGATGATCATAAATATAAATCCCAGCTACAGCAAATTGACTTTTCGGTACGCGCGGTTTTTCTTCAACGCGGACAATCCGATTGCCTTGAATTTCCGGCACGCCAAAACGCTCCGGATCTTTGACTCGTGATAATGTCAGGTAACAATTGACGCTATCCTGTTCAAATGCATCGATGAAGCGCTTTACGTCGCCGACCACCATATTATCACCCAAATAGAAAATGAACGAATCTTTTCCAATAAAGTCTTCCGAAATCTTCACCACATGGGCCAGTCCCAATGGCGCTTCCTGAGGAATATACGTGATATTAACGCCCCAGCGGCTGCCATCGCCAATGCCTTCAACCACTTCACACGCTTCCTGATTTGTGACAATACCGATTTCGGTAATACCGGCATCCACTACTTTTTCGATCGCATAATGCAAAATCGGCTTGTTAGCGATGGGAATCAGGTGTTTGTTTTGTGTATGTGTCAACGGTCGTAACCGGGTGCCGCGTCCGCCACTGGTGATGAGCGCTTTCATGGTGTTGTCCTTTCCTATGAGTAACTTTTTCACGATAGTATTGTTTGAAACGAGTCCATCGCTAACGAAAATTTCACCCTTAACAAGTTTATAAACGTTGAACATCAATTATACAAAAAAGGGGACAGCCGGAAATCACTGTCCCCTTTTTAGCAATCCACTAAAAGATCAGACAGATTTATCTTCGACTTTGGCAATCGACGATACGTTTTCGGCGATGCGGAACAGCACAATAACAACTTCCAGATAAACACGCACCAAAATTGTGATTACAAGAAATACAACAGGTGAGAGTATTAAAAACAGCAATCCTTTGCCAAATGAATCAGAAAATCCGCCTACAAGAAAACTTAGCGCCGCGATAGCAGCGAAAAGAATGCCCAATCCGTACAATACTTTAATCAACTTTGTGGTTACAAATTCCGAAAAAGAAAAATCAAATAACGCATTCAAAAATGATGATGGTTGCTCCATAGCCCGTCTCCTTTTTTTGTAAAATTATTTATATTTTTAATTCGCCAGCAGCAGATAATTACATACGTAAATAGGCAACCCCGGTACCACTCAATGCGCCGGCCAGGGTGAATGGCAATATTTGCATAAAGGCAAGCACAAACATAGCCAATATTTTGAACGTCCATTTTTCTTCAGCCGGGACATCCAGTAAATTATCAATGCCGACGTTGAACACATAGAAACCGTACAGTCCAACGATTGCCAACCAATATAGCGGCGGAATCAGGAAGAATACTCCCGCCAGGTAAAATGCTGTAGATGAATAGGCGACCAGCCGGAACAGTTTATCCTGATCGTGTGGTGCATGGAAATTTCTGGATACATGTGATAAAACCAAGACAGCGAGCCATATACTCGCCAGCAAAAATCCGTAATAGAACAATCCCCAAAACAGTGCTTTAAAGAAGTTTTCACCTGTAAATAAACTCCCTAAAAAACCGGCGATGGATGGCACCGCCGCTAAAACAATGACGTACTGCTCAAATAAATGACGGGCAGATGTTTTTTCCAATCGGACAGAATCCCACGTTTCTTCCGGGTGCAGAAGAATTCCCTGCACACGTTCCAAAATCTGCTCTAACATATCTCCTCCGGTTATGAAGGTTGGAATATAGGATTATTAATACTACTTTTGATTCAATGCCATTAAGTTCAGCGATTTATGCTATTATAACGTTCGTTCATACTTCGACTTCGCTCAGTATGAAGCGGTCGCAGACTTCACCCTGAGCGGAGTTGAAGGGTGAGGCTTTCATCAGATTCCTGGATTTGACCTTAACTTAATGGCATTGACTTTTGATTAGAAACTTAGGTATCCATTCAATAAATGATGGTGACTGTACCCTTCGACAAGCTCAGGGTACGGGACATACAGTTGACTGAGCTTGTCGAAGGCAACATACACGCTATATCTCGTGCATTTGTCGATCCGCCACGGCGGACGCAGCCGACGGATAGTTTTAATATAAAAAGCGTCTTAGATCAACCATAACTTAGAACAAAGCCAAAACTTTTTATCGATGAATCTATTATTGTTACGTAGTATCGGGCTATTGGTCTTTGGCTGTTAGCCAAACATTTTTTTGTGTATTTTATTATCGGCATCCATGATAATTGATTGATGTCGATAACAATATTTTAACCAACCCATTTACAAGTATAAGACACAGAGTTTTATATCAATACAACCCGTGTCATCAGCCATTCGTTGAGAATTTAATAAACTATCAGGAGAGATCGAGAAAAAGTCTTTATATTATCGCTCCTTGTCACCTTATCTCTCACCCACAATGACCTTCAAAACAACTTTCTAATTTAGATTTCTTATACCTGAAAACGATTCGCCTTCCACACTCATCCATCACATCTCTACCCATACATTCCGCTCCCCGAGTGATGCTTGCAAATCATGAATCAATTTGGGATTGGGCCTGGCTTGCATGCGGCGGGCACGCAACAAGTATTCGTTGCCGCCGTTAGCAATCACATTAATCATTACCGGACAACGTCCCTTATGCTGCTCGATGACCTTTTGAACATTCCGAATTGTGGATTCTTCAATTTCATCCGAGCGGAATGCCAGACACAGGGTTTTGCTGTAATGTTCCCATACATCGGCTAATGGCATTACTTTGTCGACAAGTATTTTCGGATCGTCGTTTTCCGATTTGATGTTGATCTTGCCTTCAATCAACACCATGGATTCAACCTGTAGCAATTTGCCGTACTCTGCATATCCATCGGCAAAGGCAATGACTTCAATCGTACTGGTAAAATCTTCCAACGTAATAAACGCCATTGGTCGTTTTTTCTTGTCATAATGAATTTTTACCAGCGTGATGATACCACATGCCCGGATGGCTGTATTGTCCGGCAGATCATGAAATGACATAAAATCGCCGCTGGAAAACAACTGTACTTCGGATTTGTAGCGCGCTAGCGGATGGCCGGATAAATAGAAACCCATCATGGTTTTTTCGCGCGCCAGCGTTTCGGCTTTGTCCCACTCTTCAACAGCAACCATTTTGGGAATATCGACGCCAACATTCGTTTCACTGCTCATATCGAATATATTCGTCTGGCCGCTGGATTTCCGCACCGTCATCGCCTGCCCATAACTGACTGCGAGATCAATATTTGCCAGCAACAGCGCACGATGGCCATCAAGCGAGTCCATCGCGCCAGCCTGGATCAGACTTTCCAGTACTTTTTTATTGACCTGGCGCGTATCGATATGCTCGCACAGTTCAAACAGAGTTATAAATTTCCCGTGTTCCTGCCGGGCTTCTATAATAGAGCGGATCGCACCTTTACCGACATTTTTCACAGCTCCCAGGCCGAAGCGGATGCCCTTATCTGTTGGCATGAAATATTCTTCACTTTCATTTACATCCGGTGGCAGAATATTGATACCCATGCGTTTGCATTCATCAATCAGAATAACGACGCGGCTGGTGTCCCCCATTTCACTGGTGAGGTTGGCTGCCATAAATTCTTCGGGATAATGGGCTTTCAGATAAGCCGTCTGATAGGCGACAAATGAATAACATGCCGCATGCGATTTATTAAAACCGTAGCCGGCAAATTTATCCATATGGTCGAACACAGCATTGGCAATTTTCTCGCTGATACTTTTTTGAGCAGCGCCTTCCAAAAACAACTTGCGCTGTTCTTTCATCAGTTCAACTTTTTTCTTACCCATTGCACGGCGCAACAAGTCAGCTTTTCCGAGCGAGAAACCAGCCATAGCGCTGGCAATCTGCATAACCTGTTCCTGGTAGACAATAACGCCATATGTCTCTTTAAGAATGGGCTCCAGCACCGAATGCATGTATTCAATCTTCACCAGGCCCTTTTTCCGCTGGATAAATTCATCAATCATATCCATCGGGCCGGGACGGTACAAGGCGTTCATGGCAATCAGGTCTTCGAGACACTGCGGCTGCAGTTTTTTCAGATATTCCCGCATCCCCGAACTTTCAAACTGGAAAATACCGATGGTTTCACCATTGCAGAATATTTTGTAAGTGTTGATATCATCAATCGGGATTTTATCGAGATTGATAACGATGTTTTTTGTTTTGAGTGAATCCAGGGTTTTTTGAATGACCGTGAGCGTGCGCAGTCCGAGAAAGTCCATTTTCAACACACCGATAGTTTCCAGCGTGCCGCCATCGTACTGGCTGGTAACATCGCCCTGAGTTGATTTGTATAGCGGGGTGTATTTTGTTAATTCTTCCGGGGTAATAATCACACCAGCCGCATGGGTTGACGAATGCCGTGCCAGTCCTTCAAGAATTCGTGCGTTCTCCAGTAATTTTTCGTGGACTTCATCTTTCTTTTCCAACTGACGTAATTCTGGCACCATGTCGAACGCTTTTCCGATGGTCATCCCAACAGCCGCGGGAATCATTTTCGCGATTTTATCTACATCGCCATAGCTCATTTTCAGTACTCGGCCAACATCACGAATGACGGCGCGGGCTGCCATAGTTCCGAATGTGATAATTTGCGTAACATTATCATGCCCGTATTTTTCACGTACCCATTTAATAATTTCTTCGCGTCGTTCATAGCAGAAGTCAATATCAATATCAGGCATGGTAACACGTTCGGGATTGAGAAATCGCTCAAACAGCAAATTGTACTTCATCGGATCAAAATTGGTGATACCAATCACGTACGACACCAAACTACCGGCAGCAGAACCACGTCCGGGACCCACGGGAATTCCCTGGCTGCGAGCGTAGTCGATAAAATCCTTCACAATGAGAAAGTAACCGGCATATCCCATTGTTTTGATAACGTTCAGTTCGTACGCCAATCGTTCACGCAAATCAGGTGTCACCACCGGATACCGATCCGGCAAGGCTTTACTGGAAACTTCTGCCAGATATTCATCCAGCGACATATACTTGTATTCATCAGGCAAATCGAAATGTGGTAAATGAAATGTGTTAAACTCCAGGTCGAGGTTGCATTTCTCGGCAATTTCCAGTGTATTTTTTAGTGAATCGGGCACGCTGCCAAATAGCTGGGTCATTTCATCGGCGGATTTAAAATAGACCTGATCGGTGGTATAACGCATGCGGTGAGGATCGTCATAATCTTTTCCGGTTTGCAGGCATAATAAAATATCGTGGGCGGTGTTATGTTCGCGTTTCAGGTAGTGCACATCATTAGCAGCTACTACCTTAATATCCAACTTTTTGCTAAGTTCAAGCACACCTTTTACAACTTGTTTTTCTTCCGGAATATCATGATCTTGAATTTCCAGATAATAATCATCCCCAAACAATTCTTTGTACTCACGGGCAATCTGTTCCGCCCGTTCCATATTATCGCGGACAATCATTCGAGGCACTTCACCTTTTAGACACGCGGAAAGGGCGATCAATCCTTCTGAATATTGGGCGAGCACTTCCCTGTCGATTCGGGGTTTGTAATAGAATCCTTCAAGGTAGCCTATGGAAACAAGCTTCATTAAATTGATGTACCCGGTTTGATTCTTTGCCAGCAACACCAAATGGAATGCTGTATCTTTAGCGCCATTGGTTTGTGATGCGGCACGTTCATGCCGGCTGCCGGGAGCAATATACATTTCCGAACCGATAATCGGCTTAATACCTGCCTTTTTCGCTGTCTTGTAAAACTCAATGGCTCCAAACATATTGCCATGATCCGTCAATGCCAATGCTGGCATATTGAACGCCACTGCCTGATTGACGAGGTCCTTAATTTTACATGCCCCATCCAGCAGACTATAATGGGAATGATTGTGGAGATGAATAAATTCGGCCATAGTAATTCTTGTAGTTAAATCGATGTTGTAAGGATAGGTTGCGGTGAGTTATGCGACTGCATGATTTTAGCAACTTGTTTTAATATAGCTAAGTTCACTGAAAAAATCAACGATTTCATTATTAAAATTTGGTATCGACTCAGGTCATTTTAAGCCTGATTGTGGGGAAGGTAAGTTTTCGCCGATACTAACCTTTTCGGCAACCTTCTGATCAGGATAGGTTAGTTCGTCAGATGATTAAATTCATATTTTACCCGAGTGGGCACAAATTAACCATCGACGCCATAAACAGAAAATCCTCCGCGGCTAAAGCATCAATACTTTGTCCGCGGAGGTTATCAGTAGATGTATATTCAAAGATGCAATTACAATTGGTTCATGTACTGTCTGGCTTTGTTGGAATATTCTGATCCTCCATAGCAGGCGACCAACCAGACAAAATCATTACGTGCCTGATTTGCCTCGCCCAATTTCATGTAGGCCAGGCCCATCATGATTTGAGCATCATCACGTTTATCAGCCGAATCGAACGCGAATACTTTTTCAAATTCAGCAATTGCCTGGAGATATTTGCCCTGTCCGTAATAGGCTTCGCCAATCCAGTACTGGCAATTATCAGCCAAACTTCCTTTGGGATTTTCATTCAGCACCGATTCAAATGCTGCCACTGCCATGCGATACTGGCGGTCGTAGTAGTAATTCAACGCTAGATCGTACGCTTCTGGTGAAGAACCGGCTTCACTAAAGTTGCTGCTAATCGATGACGATTCCCGCTGTTCAATTGCCTGAGTGTTAGTGTTATTTTGCTGCTCATAAGAAGCATATTGAATTTTGCTGGCAGGCGGAGTACCTTTCGGACGATTTCCATCCGTCTCCATTTGCGCGATCTGTTCATCAAATTTGTAAATTTCTGACTGGATACTATCAATCTTCGAATTTTTCTTATTAAGAACGGATTCGAGACGTTGAATTTCCAATTCAATACTGGCGTACTGATCACTATTGGTTGAAGTCGTCTGACTGGATGATGCAGTTCCTTCTGCTTCATCCATTTGATATAGCAGCGCTTCCAATTCATCAACATCATCATCTGAAGCTGATGCATCGGATGCATCCGAATCGGGTGTCGACGAGCTTTCATCAGCGGTTAACAGGTCGTTGAACAGACTCTCGTCATTGCTGCTGGAATTATCTGCGCCGGAACTTGAGCCGGAATCATCCGCTTCTAGTAATGCAAGCAGTTCAGCTAAATCGTCATCGCCTTCTTCCGTAGAGGCTGATGCATCGTCATCATCGGCCAACAGTGATGCGAACAGATCGTCTTCATCGTTCGATGATGCCTGGGCAGTTGAGCCGTCCATAGAAGGATTATCATCGGCAGTTTCCAGCATACTTAAAAAATCATCGTCTGACATTTCGCCGGATCCGCTGTCAAAGCCATCGGCTTCGATAAGAGGTGTGTCAACATTGATTCTGGGAGTGCCGCCTACACAGAGCATAAACAATCCCATAACCACGATAATCAGAGAGACTATCGAAGATTGAATGAGTGTCTTGGTGTCGTTCATGAGTCCTTATTCCTCCTTAACACTTTCCCCACTAAGCTAACGCGATGCTACTTAAGAGGAGTTGTTCACAGGTGTTTTTAATTGTCAATTCGAAGATAGAATTCTATCTGAAATTATTAACGGAAATATTCGAATGCATCGCAGCCTATCCAATCTGCCTGCTATATCAAGTATTTCCCTGATTTATTAATTCTTTGGCGCTTTGAATGTGAGCCTCGCTCACGGTCTCCCCACCCAGCAATTTTGCGACTTCCAGCGCCCGTTCGCTATCCTGTAACTTTCGTACTTTTGTATATGTTGTTGTTTCGGTTGCAAATTTCTCAACCACAAAGTGATGATCCGCCAGGCTGGCAATTTGTGGTAAATGGGTGATGCAAATAACCTGATGCGTCCGCGCCAGTCGTTTCAGGCTTCGTCCCACTGCCTGGGCAATCCGCCCGGAGATCCCAATATCAATTTCATCAAAGATCAACACCGGAACGCGATCCGCCTCAGCCAGTGCCGTTTTTAGCGACAGCATAATTCTGGAGATTTCACCACCGGATGCAACTTTGGCTAACGGTTTCAGATCATCGCCGGTATTAGCAGTCATAAAAAATTCAACCTGATCAATTCCATTGGCATGCGCTTTATACCGTTCACCACTGATACTCGCAACTCCGTTGGCATCTTGCATTGGTTGAACCTGTATCTGAAATCGGGCGCCCTGCATACCAAGTTCTGCTAACGCTTGTACGACGGCTGCTTCCAAACGTTTTGCCGCATCCTGACGATTGCCAGACAGGGTTACAGCCAATTCGCTAAAATGCTCGCGTGCGTGTACAATCTGTTTCTGTTTCGTCTCGAGCATTTCATCGACATTTTCAATCAGCGACAGTTCCTGCTCCAACTGTTCTTTATGTTTCAGCACATCTTCAATCGTACGTCCATATTTTTTGCGGAGCTGGGAAAACTGCGCCAGCCGAGTCCGAATTTCTTCCAATCTTTCAGGACTAAATTCTACATTTGCCATATAATGCTGCACAAACTTGGAAATCTCCTCGACGGAAATTCGTGCCGATTGGCATTCTTCGCGATATTCGCCAAACTGACTGTCAATTTCGTTCAGATCATCCAGTTTATTCAGACTTTCGGCCAGCACATCATATACCGATTGCTCCGCATCATACAGCTTCGTATAAAGCTCATTTGTGAGTTGATAAAGTTTCTCGCTGTTGTTGAGAATTTTTTCTTCCTGAATCAACTCATCTTCTTCGCCAGGTTGCGGTTTCACCGCTGAAATTTCTTTCAGTTGGTGTTGGTAAATCTCACGTTTCTCGGCCAATGCTTTCGCGCGCTGTTTCAGTTGTTCCAGGTCACGAATGCCGGCCATCAAAATATCATATGCATCTCGGACTTGTTCGAGCAGTTCGTCGTAATTGCCGAAAGCATCAAGATAATCAACATGATACTTAACTTTTAGTAACGCCTGGTGTTCATGCTGTCCGTGCAAATCAACCAACAAATCACTGATTTCCGAAAGTACCGATGCCGTTGCCGGCGTATCGTTCACAAAGACCCGATTTCGTCCGGATTGACCGACTTCCTTACGCAGGATTAGCGAATTGTCCAGTTCATCAATTTCATTCTGATCGAGAATTGCTTTTACTTCATTCAGATTATTAACAAAGAACGTGCTTTCTACAATTGCCTTGTCGCTGCCGGCTCTCAAAATATCACCATCAACTTTTTCGCCAAGAGTCGAGCCGAGTGCATCAATTAAAATTGATTTTCCGGCGCCGGTTTCTCCGGTGATTATATTTAAGCCGGGTAAAAATTCAATTTCAATATGATCGAGTAGTGCAAAATTCTTAACAAACACAGATTTTAACATAGCGCGAACCTGTTTTTCTCCAGTGAAAACAATATTTCATACAGCAGCATCACCGGATTCAAATTCCTACTCATCTCAAATCGGAACACATGGCCAACTTTTTCAGGAATCTGTTCTGGAGGAAAATCTTAAAATGAGACACGTTCGATCGAACAAATCCCGGTCATCCCCAAATGGTACAAAATTGGGATTCATACATGCCTTAAAAACCGCTCATAGCCGGTTATTCATTGATTTCAGAATTTCTCGAATCGGGATTCGGCCACCACAAACGTTCGGTTTTAGTCCATCGAATCCAGGACGATTATTGGGTTGGCATTGATTGTCCGGATGAATATTACTGCTGAAAAAGATTTCGTTCATACCAGCGCTATCCACTGTGTATTTTCATGTGCGCTGCACTCGCAATACTGGTAAGTTTAAAGCGCGGAACACATGAATAATAAATCAGCACAAAGAACAGGTTACGCATGTTATCATTTTTTTGGATATTTTGTCTCGAAACCAATTCTAACTGTAGCAAAATTTTTGCCACACGTCAAAAATGATACACATCCCCTGCTCAGTT
The DNA here is from genome assembly GCA_016931935.1 of Candidatus Zhuqueibacterota bacterium. Taxonomy (GTDB): domain Bacteria; phylum Zhuqueibacterota; class Zhuqueibacteria; order Thermofontimicrobiales; family Thiofontviventaceae; genus Thiofontivivens. Next base: position 61,307 of record JAFGDW010000141.1, read on the forward strand.
CGAGAATTCGGGTTGAACCGTCGTTCATTAGGAAAGAACTTCCGTCTCGAATCTGTACAAAATCCCGTTTTGAGATTGCTGATATGAACATTATTGTCGATTGAAAGAACAATATTGAAATATAGATACTAAATAGTAATTGATTATACATCTGTCCCCCAGTTCGATGAACGGATATTTCATGAAAAATCGGAATGAGGGATGTCCTCATTCCGATTGCAATTTGAGACGCTGTTAAATATTCCGTTGTGGATTTTCGAAATGCAGGAACGATTATAAAATAAGAAATCCTACATTAATATTCAACGTTTTTATTTTTATGCAAAATTGGGCTAACTTACAAATTGGCTGAAATCTGCGCAGTTTCCCAATACTTAACTTATCGAATTACAGCCACTTTTCCAACTTTTGACTCTCCGGTTTCCTCACTATAAATAACAAAGACGTATACGCCACTAGCGACGAACTGTCCGCTGTCATCGCGGCCATCCCAGGCAAAAAATCCATTCACATCATCTTTCGATACACTGCGAATCAACGTACCGTTTGGCGTTAAAATTTTTACTGACGCTTTGACAGCCAGGCCGTATATTGTAAAATCATCACCGCGATCGGGGAAATACGGATTCGGCCCTGCTTTTAAACTATCCATATTGGCTTGTGGTTTGGAGTAGGGGGTTTGCAACACCGACAGTCCATTGGTTGTCCCGATATACATTTGCCCGGAATTATCGTCAAATGCAAACGCTGTTACATCGTTACTAACAAGCCTGCTGTCGGAAATCGTGTAGTGTTTCCACGTGTAGTTATCGGGAGCCAATACGCTCAAGCCGCCGACAGTCCCAAACCATTTATTGTTCAGCACATCCACCAGAATCGTTTCGATATTATCATGAATAACGCCATACTCTTCGTACACGTCGCCATTCCACATGTTTAATCCCTGCTGGGTACCCAGCCACATAATGCCGTCATCATCATCTGCCAGTGAACGCACATCATTATTTGTCAGACCGTCCACAGTGGTCAACGTTCCATAAATATCATCTGATTTGTCCATCAGCGTACCGTTATAATCAACAACCGTTACGCCGCTCCGTGAACCGACCCAGATTCGATCGTAATTATCAACAGTTAATCCGTAAAGCTCGCGTGCGGAATTGGTAATAATTCCGTCACTGGTCGAAAAATATTGCCATTGTCCTTCCGGAGTTAATGCAGCCAGCACTTTTCCATCGGAAGCATTATATACAATACACCACACATTATCGCGTGAATCAATAGCGACATTTGTTACTGGAACATACAGCGGATCATTGGCGATTCCGCTTAAATATCCTGAGCCGTAAACAGTTATATTTTCATCCGGATCGATTTTCACCAAACCAGCGCCATGACTGCCGATCCATTTCGTATTATAACGATCGACCTTCACTGCCATAATGCCGCTATCTTTATACCCCATATCTTTAAGTGAAATTTTTGTCCAGCTTGCACCGTCATACTTAACAATCCCATTATTGGTACCTGCCCAGAGCACACCATTCAGATCAAAAGCCAGGCATTTGAAACTGTTTGATGCTGGTCCCGGAGGCAAAAAATGCTCCCACGTATTATTCACAGCGTCGTATTTTGAGTAACCTTCGCTTAGTTCCGCATCGTTCTTTAAGCGGCCCGCCCACAATTGACCGTTATCATCGACGACGAGTGATGCTATATTTTTAAATTTTTCTCCCAACAAGCGCCGTCCGTCAGCATCGTAAATGTAAACACCGTCTTTCGTGCCAGAATACATGGTATCGCCATGCGCGATTAATGCCGTTACATTCATATTGGTCGTCCATACATCCCAGCCACTACCATTAAATCGCTGCACGCCCACATCCATGCCGGCGAAAATATAGTCGCCCACACCCACAATCGTTTGCACAGTATTGCTGATTAAATTATTATCGGTGCGGGTGTAATTCGTCCAGCTTTCAGGCGCCATTAAATTTACAATATTCAAATTCGATTTTGCAATTCCGTAATTGGTTCCTGCCCAAATATCTTTCCCATGAATGTAAATATCGTTAATCTGAATTTCCACAGGAAAGCCTTTGCCGAGATTTTTGTACGTCTCTTTAACTTCTTCCCGTCGGATATTGTACAAACTAATACCCATTTCCAGTGCGATAAATAATGAATCACCGTACGACTCAATATCATATATCACATGCCCCTTATATTCATCCACCGTTTCCCAGGTTCGAGTGGCGGGCACAAATTTATTTATGTAGCCATCGTACATACCCACCCAGACGTTGCCGCGGTGATCGATTTCAATGGTTCTCACGTCGATCGACGACAAGCCGGAAGTATTCGTGTATTCCGCGTAACTACTGTCTTCCAGGGAAATCGAAAACACACCGCCGTTGCTGACGCACCATAATTTGCCATCAGCGTAATCAATATCATAGATATTACTTTTGTTAGTGTAGGTCGTCCAATCGCCGACTTTTGCAAATGCCGGGATTGCCATGACAAGAGCGAGGCTGAGGGAGAGAATAATTTTCCGTAAAATCATTGAAAGTCCCTAATTTTTCATGACCAGGTTCATGTAACGAATTTAACAAAACTCATTCGGAAATAGCTGACGTTACAAAGTGATTTGTATAGCAAGAATGAATATCTAGATTTTTAGATACAATACCAAGTGATTGCAACACCTGTTGCGTTTGCTGCCAGGCATCCGGGTCACTCATTCCTAACCCATGTAGTTTGGTGTAATCGCTGCGATACAATTTTATCGTCGCTTCCAACACCAGTCTCTGGGTTAATCGCGTAGCTTTTCCTTCCTGAATGTGCTGTAAGCAGATATCCAGCGCATCATCAGGGAATTTTTCGACAAATTCCATTGCTTCTAATGTTGCAGCTACAAAACGTTGCACGACTTCAGGTTTATTCTCAACTGTTTTGTCATTGGTCAACAAACCAGCCGAGACGAGTGATACATATTTATAAAACGGAATAACACGAAGCGAATCCCCGGAAGCCTGAAATTGCACCGGTGTATTATTAAGATAAACAACCGCGGCATCCAACCGCTTTTGCGAAAGCGAAACCGCCTGGGTGTAGCCAATGGCGATAATGTCCACGTCACTATCCCCCAGACCGCATGTTTGTAAAAATGCTTTCAATCCGATAAAAGACGCGCCATAGTATTCCGGAATTCCTATTCTTTTACTTTGCAAATCCTGTGGAAGTTCAATTTTTGTTTCAGGTAATGAGGCAATTCCCAATGGATATCTGGCGTACATATTCATAACGTTTACTACCGGTAGTCCTTTATCACGTGCAATAATCACCTGTTCGCCATCCCCCACAACAAAATCAAACCGTCCCAGACCGAGCAACTGTACAGCATCTGCCTGACTACTAAAGTCAAGCGTCACATCCAGTCCAGCATCACGATAATATCCCTTATCAATTGCAACGTAAAACGGAGCAAACTGGACATTGGGAACAAACATCATCCCGACCTTCACGCTGGTAAGTGGATTTTTATTGGAGGTTGATTTACAAACTACGTTTATAAGTGCCAGCGTTAGCAGAAGTACGATGATTTTTTTATTGAATTTAGTCATTTTTTTTAATGTTGAGTTTTGAATTTTGAATTTGGATTGTGAAGAGATAGAATAATTTAGCTAAGTTCAGTTTATTCAGTTGTAACCACGAACCACACAAAACACAACAACTAACGCTTTATTTCGTGTGGTCAGTGTGTTTAGTGGTTTAATAAAAATTTCTTTATTTGTATTTTCGAATTTTGAGTTGTGTATTTCAACTCCTTTTAGTTATACTTTGTCACATAAAAGAAATTTCTTAGAACATTAAGAAAATAGCAGGATAGATGCTTATATTTTAACGCCGAGTTCGCGAAGAACGCAGAGAAAAAATTATGGTTTTTCTCTGCGGAACTCTGCATTCTCTGCATCTCTGCGT
>JAFGDW010000142.1 GCA_016931935.1 Candidatus Zhuqueibacterota bacterium
ATTCACAGAGTGCTTGCAATTAAAATAATATGCAGTTATCTAAAATTTGAAATTTAATATCAATAATTTGAAGCATTATTAAAAGTTTTTTTTACTTTTATTCTGCCTGAATTTTATAAACCTGATATTTTATACAATGTATATAAGGAGACAAATCCAATTTTAGTTATTCCACCAGTGAAACTGATTTTGTAAACCTTGGCGGTACTGTTTCAGGCGATATTCTTTCAACCGATGTTGCGGGTGGTTTTACAGGTTGTTTGTTTGGTTTCTATACCACATCAGGAAATGATGCTGTGCCGGAGTAAATTGCGGCATCTAAATAAATGCAGCCAACCATAAAAGACAATACAAATGGACCAAAAAGAACAGAATAAAATGTGACTGGAGAAAACCGAAATAAGAGTATTTAGAAAATTGAAAAGATTTTTGAAATCCAATAATATACTATTTATGAAAAAGAATTATTTGTTTGTTCTGGCTGTTACATGGTTTGTTTTAAATAATTCAATTGCTTTTTCGCAAAGCAGATTATACGCTAACGAATTCCCCTTAGCTGATGTCACTCTGCTGGATGGCCCCTTCAAACATGCGCGGGATCTGAATATCGAGGTGCTGCTAAAATACGATGTAGATCGTTTGCTGGCACCCTACCGAAAAGAAGCCGGATTACCCGCTAAAGCTGAAAGTTATCCCAATTGGATTGGACTTGACGGACATATTGCCGGTCATTACCTGTCGGCATTGGCCATGAACTACGCAGCAACCGGCAATAAAGAGTGCAAAAAGCGAATGGAGTATATGATTGACGAAATAAATGCCTGCCAAACTGCAAATGCAGAAAATAATTCAAATTGGGGAGTTGGTTATGCCGGCGGTTTCCCAAATAGTGCCAAATTATGGTCGGCATTTAGAATGGGTGATTTCAGCCTCTATTTTTCATCATGGGCACCGTTTTACAATCTGCATAAAATGTATGCCGGATTGCGCGATGCATGGGTGTATTGCAACAATGAAAAGGCAAAAGATATGTTCCTGAAATATTGTGACTGGGGAATTAGTATTACATCAGAACTCAGTGAAGAACAGATGCAGGAAATGTTAAATATGGAACACGGTGGAATGAACGAAGTGTTTGCAGATGCTTATGAGATAACCGGAGATAAAAAATACCTGGAAGCTGCAAAACGGTATTCGCATCATAAATTTCTTGACCCATTGTCGGAAGATATTGACAACCTTGATAATCAACATGCAAATACGCAAATTCCAAAATTTATTGGTTTTGAAAGAATAGCTGAATTAAGTGATGACAATAAATACCGGGAAGCCGCCCGCTTTTCATGGAAAACCATTACCCAAAACCGTTCGCTGGCATTTGGCGGAAACAGCCGCCGGGAACATTTTCCAGACGAAAATGCTTGTATCGATTTTGTAAACGTAAATGACGGGCCTGAATCGTGTAACTCCTACAATATGCTAAAACTTACAGAAGATTTGTTTAGGGTACAACCTTTAGCCAAATATGTTGATTACTACGAGCGTACAATGTACAATCACATTCTGTCTGCGCAGCATCCTGAACATGGTGGTTACGTATATTTTACACCAGCTCGTCCGCGGCATTATCGTGTTTATTCAGCGCCTAACGAGGCCATGTGGTGTTGTGTGGGTACGGGTATGGAAAACCACGGGAAATACAATCAGTTTATTTACACCCATTCCGGCGATTCGTTGTTTGTGAACCTGTTTATTGCTTCAGAACTTAACTGGAAAGATAAAAATGTAAAAATTGAACAGGAAACAAGTTTCCCTTTTGAAGAGCAAACAAAACTAACGGTAACCAAAGGCACCGCAAACTTTCGGTTGATGATACGTTATCCGGAATGGGTTAGCGAAGGAGCGATGAAAATAACCGTGAATGGTGAAAATGTTACGTATAACACTCATCCGTCATCGTATGTTTGCATGGAAAGAAAATGGGAGAAAGGCGATGTGGTGGAGGTTACGTTGCCAATGCACAGTTACGTTGAACAGTTGCCCAACGTGCCTCAGTATATTGCCTTTATGCATGGGCCAATTTTACTTGCGATGAAAACCGGAACAGAAGATTTAAAAGGCTTGATTGCTGACGACGGACGCTGGTCGCAATACGCCAGTGGCGAACTTTTGCCAGTTGACAAAGCTCCGATTTTGATTGATGACGACATTCAGCACATAGCCGATAATTTGGAACCAATAAAGGATAGGCCATTGCATTTCAAGTTAAATGTGAAAATGATAAATCCCATAAAGGCAGAACTGGAGCCTTTCTACCAAATTCATGATTCTCGTTATATGATGTACTGGCTGACTTTAACAAACTCTGGTTATAAAACCTATTTGGATTCATTGTCGAACATTGAACAGGAGAGGCTTGCACTTGAAAGACGAACATTGGATTACGTAGCTACAGGAGAACAACAACCCGAAACCGACCACAATATGCAGAGCGCAAATTCGAAATCGGGCAATACGCAAAATGAATTTTATCGTGATGCAAGTAATGGTGGCTGGTTTAGTTATGATATGTCGACAAACTCAGAAAGCGGATTAAGCTTGTTTGTGCGTTACTGGGGAGCAGAATGGGGCAATCGCAAATTTGATATTTACATCGACGATAAAAAGCTCGTAACAGAAGATAATACAGGTAGATGGAACCAATCTGTGTTCAAGGATATAGTTTATTCTATTCCTGATTCAATGGTGAAAGGGAAAAGCCATGTAAGGATTAAATTTCAGGCGCTTCCGGGAAATACAGCGGGAGCAGTATATGTAGTTAGGTTAGTAAGGGCTGAAAATAAGTGATAAGAATTAGATATTTTATAAACTAAAAATAACTCATCAAATCATGAAAAAGCTAATTTTTACTTTAACGGCAATTCTTTTTTGCGGAATTGTAATGGCTCAGTTTAACAGAGGGCCACAGATTGAATCGCTTCCCGAAGGTTTTAAACCGGCATCAACAAACACATTTATATCTCAATATCCTGGTGTAAATGCTGAAACCCGAGAAGCTATTTTTCGTGTTGTAGCACCTACTGCTCAGAATGTTCAGGTTGATATTGGCGGCCAAAAATATGATCTTGAAAAAGATGAAAACGGGGTGTGGAAGGGAAAATGTGCACCACAGGTTGTCGGATTTCATTATTATGCCATTGTAATTGATGGTGTTAATGTAATGGATAGAAATACAGAGTCTTTTTTTGGAAGTAACTGGGAAAACTCAGGTATTGAAATCCCGGAAGGCCGCATAGGCGATTATTACCGCTTTAATAAAAACATTCCCCATGGACAAATTCGTTCCATTCAATATTGGTCAGACATTAATGGACTGGAACGCCACATCAATGTTTATGTTCCTGCGGAATATGAACAAAATCCGAATAAAAAATATCCGGTTCTTTATCTCGTGCATGGTTGGGGTGAAGATGAAAATGGTTGGTCAATACAGGGCCACATGGCTAATATTATGGATGGATTAATCGCGTCAGGGAAAGCTGTGCCAATGATTGTTGTTATGCCCAGCGGCGATATTAAAACCAATTCAGATGTCCGGGAGGCTTCCGGAGATATTTCAGAAATTTATGTTAAAAATCTGATTCCTTTCATCGACAAAACATTTCGTACATATACCGGCAAAGAACACAGGGCAATGGCCGGATTGTCGAGAGGTGGCTTTCAAACCTGTATGACTGTTTCCGCCAATATGGATAAATTTGCCTGGATGGGGACATTCAGCGGTTTATTTGTTCGTGGTAACGATGGAATAGAAAATGCCTTTAACGGTATTTTTAAAAATGCGAATGAATTTAATAATCAGATGAAACTGTTTTTTATCAGTACAGGAACAGAAGAACGGAATCCAAAGGAACTGGTTGAAACATTAAAAAATCATGGTATTGAAAATATTGTTTTTCATGAATCGCAGGGAACTGCACACGAATGGTTAACATGGCGCAGAGCCCTTAATGAATTTGCACCGCTGTTATTTAAATAGAAAGTTATGAAGAAAATCTTTTTCAAACCAACGGCAATTTCCAATCTAATTTTGGCAATCGTTCTGTTCATCTTTTTTCCATACGTAAATCTTACTAAGGCTCAAGACAACGCCCGGAATCCAATCATTTACGCCGATGTCCCTGATATGTCGATGGTCCGGGTGGGCGACACATATTACATGAGCAGCACCACCATGCACATGAACCCGGGA
>JAFGDW010000143.1 GCA_016931935.1 Candidatus Zhuqueibacterota bacterium
AACGTCTCTGCTAAAGGGATGCGGCCTAAATAATGATTGAACTAACCCGCGCAAAAAACGCGCGGGAAGCTCATCATCGCTTTATATTGAATCTAATTTCAACTGGAATTTTATCTACCGTATTGAAGAATAGATCACGAATAAAAACTAAATCCGAAAAAAAAACCGCCAATCTCCCGGATATCCCCACAGATAATTCCTCAATCTGGTTGCATAAAACTCGACGGGCGCAACATTCAGGTGAGGGTGCGGATGTCCCATGTGGTTCATGCACAGCGTGTTGTACGTCATCTTATTTCATCCACATCCAACCCGACGGGCAGGAAACACTCGCAAGCATCCCCAAAAAATTATTATTCCGGGCGCCGGGACTGCCACAAGGGAATGTACTAATGGGCTACGACAAAAACGGCCATTGCCCGATGTTTAAAGATAACAAGTGCTCGATCTACAAAACTCGCCCGCAAACATGCCGCGACTACGACTGCCGGGTATTTCCAGCTACGGGTCTCTCTGTTGGCGCTGATAAGCCATTAATTGATCAACAAGCATTGCGTTGGAAATTCGATCTATCGACACCATTGGCTCAGAAAGAGCTTGCCGCCGTTCATGCAACAGCACAATTCATTCGTGAGCATGCCGATTGCTTTCCTAATGAATTTATTCCGACGAATGCTACGCAACAAGCAGTGCTCGCAATTAAAGTGTACACCGTTTTTCTCGATTTGCCTGATGCATCAGATAACAATGACACGGATAAACTGAATCGAACACTTGCGGACGCCATGCTGGAAACATATACGAAATTTAAATGTCAGGATGTTGCTTAAAAATCCGTTTGATCCGCGGTACATTTAACGAACTATAAACGAGGACCTTCATGGAATCTAAAAAAAATAATCCAACCACGATTAATGAATACATCGCGCAGTTTCCGCACGAGATTCAGCAATTACTGGAGAGTATGCGTCAAACAATCCGCAATGCTGCCCCGGATGCGCAAGAGTCCATCAGTTATCAAATACCGACATTCAAATTAAACGGCAATCTGGTGCACTTTGCAGTATTCAAAAACCATATCGGTTTTTATCCGACACCGGCTGGAATTGATGCATTTAAAGATGAAATGATGAAATACAAATTATCGAAAGGCACAGTCCAATTTCCGATCGATCAACCGCTTCCATTGGATTTGGTACGCAAAGTCGTGCTGTTTCGGATGAAACAGAATCTGGAAAAGAAGTTAAAGAAAAAGTGAAGATCGCGACAAGAAATTCAGACCATACAATTGTAATCATCGGCATTGGAACATACTAATTGTCATGTAAAGCCGGCTTTGAACCTCATAATATAAGGCCGGGTTATTTAGACGATAAGCCAATTTCATCGCTATTTTATTTTACGAAGGCGCAAAGAGCAGGAAGATGAGACTATACAGTAAATCCATATTGTATTTCTTGGGAATGTTTTTTATATTGAAGGCTGCATACAGGGATCAAGAAAATATAATTCTTGCAATTCAGTAGTTCATAATTTTTTAGAATTTCCTAAAAATCATTGGATTTGATATGCATTTAAACTTCGGAATTATATTTTTAACCATCAGTGCGCTCTGGTTTTTTTCAGAAATCATGCTTAACGTGCTGCGTCGCTCGAAAAATGCGGATGAAAATCGGGACAAGGGATCGCTGAGATTGCTGAATATTGTTATTTACACATGTGTGGCGCTGGCTGTTACTGTTAATATTATGGGCATCGGACGTATCGCCACAACTAACGCTACAATTCCCTGGATTGGGGTGGCGGTAATTATTTGTGGTTTAATTTTACGGTGGACTGCAATCCTGACGCTGCGACGGTATTTTACAACAAATGTCGTCATTCAACGGGATCATCAAATAATCAGAACAGGTTTGTACCGATACATTCGTCATCCATCTTATAGCGGTGCACTGTTATCGTTTTGGGGACTGGGATTAGCGTTTTGTAACTGGATATCGATTATTGTATTAATTGTTCCGATTACATTTGCCTTTTTAAAACGAATTCAGCTTGAAGAACAGGCGTTGTTAACCGCATTTGGAGAACAATATTCAAGTTATCGAAAAACAACGCGAGCACTTATTCCGTGGATTTACTAGCAGGAAAACAGAACGTCAATCGGTTAATCCGAGACAATCAGCAAATTATTAAGATCATGGATCAGAGCGATAGCATCGTTTGAAGCGATACTATCGCGATGGTATGATTAAAAAATAGGTCCATAAAACAGAATGGTCACCTACTCCCTTTATCATGCAGGGCATTTTCTACCATTTTCGCTAACGTATGAAAATTGAACGGCTTCTCAAGCAAATCTATAACTCCCTCATTCAACAAATCCTGCGCAGAATCATCGGCAGTATAGCCAGTATTCAAAATTACTTTTACATTCGAATCGATCGCCTTCAATCGCTGAAAACATTCATTACCGCGCATTTCCGGCATAATCATATCAAGAATAACGAGATCGATATTCGAACGTTGGGTTCTGTAAAGCGATATTGCTTCTTTACCGTTGGATGCAGTCATCACTTTGTATCCGCACGTTTTCAATAAACGTTCAAGCAATGTTAGCACCTGACGTTCATCATCCACAACGAGAATTGTTTCTGATTTTGGTGCTGAAAAAAGCACACCTTTGTCCCGTTCATCATCGGCATGCATATCATCTTCATAAACCGGCAAGTAAACATCGAATGTTGTTCCTACATTTATCTCACTGCGGATATCGATAAATCCATTGTGCTTTTCGACAATGCCATATACCATGGAGAGCCCCAAACCGGTATTTTTTGTCTTTTCCTTTGTGGAGAAAAAAGGTTCGAATATTTTATCCTGAGTTTCGTGTGTCATACCGATACCAGTATCTGTGATACTGAAACGAACATATTTTCCGGGTTCCGCTTTTATAAATTGCCGCGCCATCCGGTTATCGAGACTCACATTTCTTGTTTTTAGAGTAATTAGCCCATTAAATATTGGTTGACCATCGGAACGATCCATTTTCTCTAAAATTGCATCACGGGCATTTACACAAAAATTCATAAGCACGTGGCTTATTTGTGATGGATCTGCCTTTATCGGCCATAAACTGGATTCCAAATCAAGTTCAATTTCGATTTCGGGAGGAAACGAACTTTTAAGTAATTCTGCACTTTCCGATATTAGTTCATTGAGATCTGTAACTACTCGCTCACCACTTGTTTCACGAGCAAAATATCGGAGTTGTTTGGTCAGCCCACATCCACGATCGACTGCAGTTTTCACCTGCATGACATCTTTGAATATTTGTGATTCTTCGTCAGTTTCCATGGAAATAATTTCCAGGTAGCCGCGGACGATGGTGAGCATATTGTTGAAATCGTGGGCGATGCCACCAGCCAGTTGTCCCAATGCATCCATTTTTTGCGCCTGCCGAAATTGTGCTTCCAATCGCTTACGTTCGCTAATATCTACAAATGAAGCCATGGTACCAACAGTTATGCTATTTTCATCTTTTATCAAGGACGCGAAAATTTCCACGTTGAAGTAGGTATTATCCTTTCGTTTGGCTTGAATTTCACCTCTCCAACTACTATTCTCTTTAAGCGCTTTCGTAATATGGTCAACCTCTTCAAATCTTAAAAAATTAGCGCTATTAATCCCTAGCACTTCATCAACATCAGAATATCCCCATAGTGTTAAAAAGGCAGGATTCACATAATTTAAATTTCCTTCCAGATCTGTGAACACCACCGCATTGATGGATGTATTTAAAGCATGTTTCTGGATGAGTAACTCACGTCGATGTCCTTCGAGCGCTGTGGAAAGCGCCTGTCTCAATTGTTTCTGTTGCGTGAGCGTCTGCTGATTGATACTTTGGAAATAGCCTTTCATGTATTCGGTTTTATAGACATTGATCGCGCCAAATACTGACTGACTTAGCTCGTTATCATGCGTATTTATTTTCAACAAATGCAACTGATCAAAAAACGCATGAATCTGAAGAATCGATTTTAATCCCAATCCATCTATAGCGCGCTGCTCGCCAAAACGAAATACCCGAGTTGTGTCAGGTTCTAAAAAAAATATAGAAAAGCTATTTATTTCTTCATCCCCGAATTTTTCTAAAATTCGGGGATGCAATATATGGGTGTTATCAAATATATTATTTAGAAAAATCTGTTGTATTCCGATAACTATTTCTGTTCGTGCCGAAATTATGGTCGAATGAAATGCTTTCAGATTTTCTAACTGGCGCTCACTGAATTGAAATGTTACGTTGTTCATAGTATCCATTGTGTTTATTTTTCATAGATAACGCCATACCAGGGGCCCCCGGTCTGTAATTTTTCAGCTTCTGTAACAAGGCCGGGGATATTTAGCCATTGTTCAAATTCCTGATAACCGGGTTCCACCACTTTCCAATTTTTAATAAGCTCCTGGAATTTCTTCTGGGTTCGCCAATAAAATGGCGATCCCATTTTTGCAAATGCGTCATTTGCGACATGAGTTTCAGGGGATATTGCATCATTTTCAGATATAAAAAGTTTATACCCTTTTTCAGACCAGTTGTATATCGTATCCAACGCATGAATGAGTTTGTCATCAGGTAAAAAGTATGTGATACCACACATACCAATGGCTATTTTCTTAGATTTATCAAACATTTTTTCAATAATGCCTGAATTAAGTAACTCCTCGGGTTTACCTGCATCACAGTGTACATATTTAACATTTGGATTGTTGACGATTAATTCCTGAGCATAAGCCACTGTAACCGGATCAATGTCGGAATAGACAACTTTTGTACCTGCCGGCGCAATTTGATGAATATGATCCTGAACAGGTAATCCCGATGCAAAATCGAGAAATTGAGTAAATCCTTCATCGATCAATCGACGAGTCGCTTCTCCTAAAAACCAGCGTAGCATTTTTAACATTTTGGGAATCGCCGGATTTTCTTCAAGCAATTTATTCGCCGCCATTCGATCAATTTCAAAATTGTGATTTCCGCCTAAAAAGTAATCGTAAATTCTCCCCGCGTTGGGTCTTGAATCATCGGCAATTCCTGAGATATTAGTAGACTCGGCCATCGAGACTTCTCCTTGTATTTATTTAATCTCTTTTTTAACCGTTTATTTTATCGAGTGTCAAAATTATTTACTGACCAGACGCTGCCACCTTGTTAAAAGCTTCACGAATATAAAGTTGATCTTTTTTTAGCTGAACTGTGTATTCTTCAAGAAATCCATCCATGGCAGCAGTAATATACATATTCGCCGCTTTGATAGCACTTGATTGCAGCTCAATGCTTTCTGAAGACAATTTTTCACAGCAAAACGGTGAAAGACACCCACACATTTGTACCATAGATTTGTAGCCCAGGCCATCCTGCGCCAGTTGTTTACCGTAGACAGTGACAGCGGCAACATCGGCATTGACGAGAAAAGAAAGGAAACGTTGAGATTGCTCCACCCCAATTTCCCGAAGTCTTCGCGGATGCAAGGTATGACTATTGTTGAACATCAGGGAATCGAGTACAGATTTCAGGCAATCAGTAAGGTAAGAGTGATGATTACGTAAAACAAGTTCCGCCTTTCTGGCGACGTCATAATCGTAAGTGAGATGTGGGTAAACCACGTCGACTCCTTTTCTGGTTTTTAAAAGTTCAGAGGTTCATCATAATAAAATTACCAATTCAGTGGATTGTTGATGTCAATTTATGAAGTCGTCAATAATTGTACTGCAAACAAAATTGCGGTGTCAAAAGAACGGGCTGATGTAATTGAATATAGTAATTGTTTTATTGACAAACAAGATATTTATGACAAAAAATTATTTTCTTGTTCATATTTTAATTTTGATACATTAAAATTAATTTTTACTTACAACAACCAGGTTAGGAACAGTCCCGTAAATTCCCGATTTGTTGTTGCTTTTATATGGAGTCTTATTTATATTTCATCCATTACAAAATCCCTGTTTAAATTAACTTACAGAGAATACAATCTCAGAAAGGCTGATTTTGATTGAATCCGATTTAGAATATTTTTGGAATGCAGTCGCTAATGATTGGGACATTCAGGTTGGTGAACATGGCGATACAAATCGACGGTTTAATTCAGACCCGGTATTATGGCAATTCGCCAGCGATGTATCCGGCTTGGTCGTGCTTGATGCGGGCTGCGGCACAGGCTATTTATCACGTCAGTTAAAACAAAAAGGCGCTGTGGTCACAGGTGTTGATATTTCCGAAAAGATGATCGTCATCGCACGAAGTAAAAGTTCGGACGTTGATTACATTGTTGGCTCCTGTACCGAATTAGGATCCCTATCCGATAAAAAATTCGATATGGTTATTGCCAATTATATGTTGATGGATTCACCCGATCTTGAGTCGACATTGCATGCTTTCAATCGGGTATTAAAAAATGATGGGATTGCAATCGTTATCTTTTCGCACCCATGCTTTCCTCAAGGTAAAAAATTTTGCAAAAGTGATAATAACGAAATAGTATACGTGTGGAAAAATTCTTACTTTGAAAGAAGGCAATGCATTGAGCCGCCATGGGGGCATTTTACATCTGATTTTATCTGGTTTCATCGTCCACTGTCAGACTATTGGAAAGCATTTAAACGTGCGTCATTTTACGTTGATGAATTTGAAGAACCACGAATTACACCCGAACATTATCATTTGGCGGAGTCGGAGCAGCAATTAAAAAAACATCAAATTCGTCCCTATTCCGTAGCGTTCAGACTGGTGAAGTTGGCTGACATTGGTTGAAATTTTATCCATTGTTTCGATTCAGAAAAGGAGTTCAGTCATGTTTAAATCACTAAAACGAATCACCTATCAGGTAGATAACCTGGAAAGCGCCCGGCAATAGTACAATGCGATTTTGCAAGCCCAGCCAGTGTTTGATACATCGTTTGCTGCTATTTATAAAATTGGCGACTGTTCATTATCCCTGTCCAAAGCAAAAAAGCCAGTAACCGGAATCGACGATCGAATAGATGTGTATTGGGAAGTGGATGATATCGATGCAGCATTCCGAACACTTATTGAAAAAGGCGCAACCAGTCTGACTCCGGTTACCCAGGTGTTGAACATACGCATCGCAAAAGTAGTTGATCCATTTGGAAATGTTATTGGATTAACAGGGGATGTTGAGCCGGATACGAACAGAACTGTGGAGAATAAACCGTCTGAAACAGCTATGTCAGTTGCATTTTGCAGAGCGCTCTTTGCAAAAGATAATCGTGATGAAATAAAGGGCGCGGATTATCTGGCCGAAATTTTTCTAACCGATGAGGCGAAAAAACTGCTTCAAGATGAAAAATCACAACGATGGGCGGTACAAAATTTAATAACGTCGCCATTGTACGGCTATCTTATAGCGCGAACCAGTTATATTGACTCTGTGTTCATTCGTGCCTGCAACACAGATATAAAGCGATGATGAGCTTCCCGCGCGTTTTTTGCGCGGGTTAGTTCAATCATTATTTAGGCCGCATCCCTTTAGCAGAGACGT
>JAFGDW010000144.1 GCA_016931935.1 Candidatus Zhuqueibacterota bacterium
AACCTGGATAAACCAGAATTAAAAAAATTAGACAGGATAACAGGATGAACAGGATTTCTTAGAGGAAGAGATTATACAAATCCTGCCGAAGGTCCGTGAAATCCTGTCTAAAATATGTTTTAACATTTTCTGCCAAAAAATGTCAGAAAATAATTTCTCAGTTACTAAAACGGCGATTGGTTATTATACTACGCGCAGGCATAAATTGAACATTTTTATTGCTCAATTTTAATCGTTGGCTGAGCTTGCCGTCTCGCACCGGCGTGTCGCTGTTGTTCGCGGCACGAACGGTGCTGAAGCCAACAAAAAATGGCGAACGTATTGCCCCCCGCTTCGCTGGGACAGCTCAGGCAACGGTAAGTTACTCAGAAAAAAGCTCAATTTCTTACCATGCGCAGTATAACTTATTTAGCGAATAGCCAATCGCTTTAATTAAGTATATTGTAATAATAACGGTCTGTCACTTTCGGATTCGCATTATTAACACTTATAAAATAAATTATTTTTTAGTAAAACACAAGTCCAAAACAGGGTAAGAGTTCACGCAATGGAGTGATTTCTTTGAATAACGTTGATAAATCACGATGAAATCCTAAAATGAATATAGTAATTCCAGGAGAAATTACAGCCATTTAAAAATTTTTCTTGACAAATTGAAAAAATTTTGTTATGATAACTGATAAGTTATTAATTTTAATGTAAAAATCGGAGGAATTTATGGCAAGAGGACGTGGTACGTTAAACAAAGTGATGCTAATCGGACGATTGGGTGGTGATCCGGAATTAAAATATACTCCATCTGGTACAGCCGTGGTAAATTTTTCACTGGCCACTAATATGGTTTGGAAAGATCAAAGTGGCAATCAGCAGGAAAAAACCGAATGGCATCGTATTGTAGCATGGCGAAAAACAGCCGAATTTGTTGGTGAATGGGTAAAAAAGGGCGCACGTGTGTATGTGGAAGGCCGTTTGGAAACACGTTCCTGGGACGATCAAAGCGGTAATAAGCGCTATATGACAGAAGTTGTTGCGGATGATATTGAAATTCTGGGTGATCGTCGCGAAGGTGGCGCCCAAACATCAGGCAGCCCGGAACCTCCGATGCCGGTTGAACCACCAGACCAGGATGAACCCCCACAGGATGATCTACCATTTTAAGTGACTATTTAACATATTTCACAAGCTGATCCGAGAAGCGTTCTTATTCTCGGATTTTTTTTCCATTTTAGATTTGATTTTGTGTGGGAAATTTCTATATTACAATGTATTTTAGTTATGACGAAAAGAGTAATTGGAATTGGACAGATTGAATGGATATAGTTAATCCCGCGTACATTAAAGCTGCATCGATAGCCAAACAAAAGGCACACGCCCCTTATTCAAAATTCCACGTGGGGGCTGCGCTAATTAGTGAAGATGGTAAGATTTTTTCAGGCTGTAATATTGAAAGCAGTTCGTATAGTCTTACAATCTGCGCTGAACGGGTCGCCATTTTCAAAGCCATTTCCGAGGGAATAACAGAATTTCAATCGATTTACATCGCTACGGATACCGAAGAAAGCTGTCCGCCTTGTGGCGCTTGCCGACAGGTTTTGTGGGATTTGGCCGGCGATATTTTCGTGGTAATGGTTAATAAATATGGCGATGCCAAAACGGCAATGTTGCATCAGTTGTTACCCGATGCATTTGATAAGGATTTTTTTGAGGAAATATGAAAAACGGGATATTAATCGGACTTGCCGGTGGCTCGGGATCCGGAAAAACACTGGTTGCCCGACGGTTGTTCGAAGAGTTGGGGTCCGATAAAGTGATTATCATTCAGGAAGACTCGTATTATAAAGATTTAAGCCATCTGCCACTTCAAGAACGAAAGCGACGAAATTACGATCATCCGGACGCATTTGATGAGGAGCTATTAATTACCCAACTCAATGAGTTACTTGCCGGAAAGTATGTGGACCAACCGTTGTACGACTATACAAATCATGCTCGCAGCAAACAAACCCGCCGAATCGGAGATCATATTATTTTCATTCTGGAAGGCATTCTTGTGCTACACAATCAACGATTGCGGGAGTTGATGGATATTAAAGTGTATGTGGATACCGCAGATGACATCCGAATTATTCGCCGGCTGCGTCGTGATATAAAAGAGCGTGGTCGTGATTTGGAGGGTGTTATCGATCAGTACGAACATAGCGTTCGACCAATGCACCTGCAATTTGTGGAACCATCGAAACGGTTTGCCGACATTATTATACCACAAGGAGGGTATAATAATGTGGCAGTCGATTTATTAAAAACCAAAATTCAGGCACTCTTAAAAGAACATGGATATTGAGGATACATTATGCTGGAAGTAATTACTGGGGCAATGGAAGCCGGTAAAACCTGGTTGATTTACAAACGTATTAGCGATGCAAATCTCATGGGTAAAAAAGTACAAGTGTTTGCTTATCCCGTACACAAAGGTGAAGTGGTGTCACGGATTGGATTTAAGCACGATGCGATAACCGTACCAACGATCGCTGAAATTGAGGCGAGTCTCGAACCGGACGTGGATACCATCGCAATCGACGATGCTCAGTTATTTGACAGAGACGATCTGCTGCATTTTTGTGATAAATGGCGCAACAGAATGACTATTATTATTGCTGGTGTTCAGCTTAACAGTTTTGGAGAAAATTTTGGCGCGATGGTGCAATTAATGGGACGTGCAGAAAACGTTACCGTATTGCTTGGTGTATGTGAAAAATGCAAAGAGCAGAACGCGCTTGTTTCACAGCGTTACCGCGATCTGGCGCATACAAAACCAATCACCAAAGATGATCCGAAGATTGATTTACGGAAAGAATATTACGCACCGGTTTGCTGGAAATGCTATCAACCGCCATTATAACAAACGGTAAAATATCGAAAGTGAATTGTACCGTCAACAAATACTAGTTCATATTCCGGAGGGAGAAATGATTTGGGAACGTATTACCAGCTTTTTCGGTATCTTTGTCTTGTTAGGTCTTGCATGGTTAATGTCCAATAACAAACGGAAAATTAACTTTCGTGTCGTCGGCTGGGGATTAGCGCTGCAAATCCTCTTTGCAATCATTATCTTAAAAACCGGCCCTGGCAAAGCTGTATTTTTTTATGCGAAGGCGGCAATTGCCCGGCTATTGAGCTTCACCGATGCCGGCGCATCATTCCTGTTTGGAAATTTATATTTAGGCGAAAGCGGTGTGGTGAAAGAACTTGGAGCCTCGGGACCATTTCAACTTATGAATTCATCCACCGGACAATTTGTGGATATTGGAATTGTGTTTGCGTTTCACATTCTGCCCACAATTATCTTTTTCGCAGCGCTGATGTCGATTCTTTACCACCTGGGAATCATGCAAAAAATTGTACAAGGCATGGCCTGGGTTATGGCTAAATTTATGGGCACCAGCGGCGCAGAATCACTCTCCGCGGCCGGAAATATTTTTGTGGGTCAGACTGAAGCACCACTATTGATTAAGCCGTATGTCAACGATATGACTCGATCCGAACTGATGGCGATAATGGTCGGAGGCTTTGCTACGATTGCCGGCGGAGTCATGGCGGCATATGTCCGCTTCGGTGTGGATGCAGGCCATTTGATGGCAGCCAGCGTAATGTCCGCTCCGGCAGCATTATTAATCGCCAAAATAATCTACCCGGAGGTTGAAGAGCCCAAAACCCGTGGTTCGGTAAAACTCGAGGTCGAGAAAACGACTGCAAATATTGTCGATGCTGCCGCTGCTGGTGCTGCTGATGGCTTGAAGTTAGCCTTAAACGTCGGTGCTATGCTCATGGCGTTTATTGCCTTGATTGCATTGTTAAATTTTATGCTCGGCAAGGTGGATGATGTTGTCAATCTGTTAACATTCCATCACACAAGTTTTGCCTGGGACCTCAGCCTGCGAAAAATTTTTGGCGTTATTTTCGCGCCCATTTCATTTTGTATGGGCGTTGATCCAAAAGATATCATCAATTTTGGTAATCTGTTGGGAACAAAAATATCGATTAATGAATTGGTCGCGTATTTAGAATTGGCGAGTCTGAAAGGAACCCTATCCCCACGTTCGTACGTTATTGCTACGTATGCGCTATGTGGCTTTGCTAATTTTTCATCGATTGCCATTCAAATTGGTGGCATTGGCGGAATTGCACCAGGGCGTCGCAGCGATTTGGCGCGAATTGGTATTAAAGCGATGCTCGGTGGCGCGTTGGCGTCGTGGTTGACAGCAACCATTGCGGGGATGTTGATATGACAACCAAAAGCTATATTAAGAAGAATTATTGAAAATAGGATAACATAAAATAAACTTATTAATTTGAAAACAATTAGTATAGCAATATGTGATCATCTCGATGTCATGCTGAGGCGTCGTTTGCCGAAGCCCAGTCTGTCATCATTAAAGAAGTATTATAATGAAACTAGACAGGCATCTCAGTCATCAGAACGCCACGTGGTATGAGATTCCCTGCGGCCAGGCTCAGGACTGGCTTCATTCGCTCAAAATCAGCGAATTCAGAATGACAATCATATAAAGCGATGATGAGCTTCCCGCGCGTTTTTTGCGCGGGTTAGTTCAATCATTATTTAGGCCGCATCCCTTTAGCAGAGACGTT
>JAFGDW010000145.1 GCA_016931935.1 Candidatus Zhuqueibacterota bacterium
AACGTCTCTGCTAAAGGGATGCGGCCTAAATAATGATTGAACTAACCCGCGCAAAAAACGCGCGGGAAGCTCATCATCGCTTTATAAGGATTGGTATGTTAATTAATATTGGATTCGTTTATGTACCTTGATTTATGGGATTTTAAAAGAAATCCATTTGATAGCATTCCGGCGTTTGATAACATTTATATTCCGACATCATTTTCACGAATTGTTGCCCGGCTGGATCAAGGCCTGAATTCACGTGAGCAGTTTGCACTCGTGACAGGCAATTATGGTGTTGGAAAGACTTCATTTATTAATTTTGTTAATCAAGTATTTGATAGCGGACTGTACAAACGAATAACAATTACCAATCCTCGAAATCTGACTGATGATTTCTACCGTGTGCTGATTTCCGGGCTCGATGCTAATCGGAGCAGCTACGATTCTTTGAGCGATATCCAGCAATTGTATGCGCTGTTTGAAACATACAGCAAGCAATTCAAACAACTACTCATTATCATCGACGACGCCCATTTTTTGCAAGAGATTGCAATTTTTGAGCGGTTAAATTCGTTGCTCAATTATTATCATGAAAGCGCACCGTTCATCTACCTACTGTTGGTTGGCCTGAACGAATTTAAAACCGTGCTTCCCCGGCTTCCTTTCATCACTAATAAACTCGCATTTCAGAACGAAATTTCCAATTATAATCTAAAACAGACGCACGAATATATCAGCCATTGTCTGAGCACTGCCGGAGCTAATTATGAAATTTTTAATAGCGCTGTGATCAAAGAAATTAACCGATTTGCCGAGGGCAATCCGCAAATCATTAATTCTGTTTGTGAGAAATGCCTGCTGAAAGCAACTGAAAAAAAACAACGCATCATCGATCTTGATTTCTTCGAACAATTTCTGAAATTTCTGATAAAACCAAAGACAATTCGGTTCATGGAAGACACAAGTCAATACAACTTGCAGCGAAAGTTACTGTCCGACAAATTCAGTCACGTACGTAATAACGAACCATTTTATATTAAAGATATTTTAAAACAGCTTGAAAAAATCATTGAACAAATACAAACGGACAACGAAATTTTAAAGAAAGCACTTGAACAAACCGATGCACCCTTTGATTTAAGTACTCATAGCACAAATGTTTCCATAATTGCAGGCTATATGGCAGCGAAAGCCGGAATGACACATCAGCAAAACCGCATGTTGATGCTGGCAGCATTGTTCCATGATATCGGGATGACATTAATTCCGCCACAAAATTATCTTCACTCCAAGGTGCTGTCCGTTGAGGAAAAAGATAAATTAAAAATGCACCCTGTCATTGGCAGTAAAATAATAAAACGGTTAGTTCAGGGCATACCTGATAATGTTAGAACACTGCTTGCGACCATTGTTTTGCAGGAGCATGAACGTGAAGGTGGTATCGGATATCCCTATCAGTTAAAGGGCGATCAGATTCACGAATATGCCCGACAGATCAGTATCTGCGATACGTTTGAATCACTCATTCATACACGGCCCTGGCGCAAACGCGTGCATCCGACGGCAGCGATTAAATAGATCGTACATATGGATAAAAATCACTTTCATTTTAAATACAAACAGCAATTAATTTCAGCATTATCATTTTATCCCATTGGGAGCATTGTTGAACTTAACACTGGCGTTAGCGCAGAGGTGGTGGGAATAAACGAAAATCAACTTTTGCGTCCGATTGTCAGGATTGTTGATGATAATAATGGCAGCACTGATGAAATTGTTGATTTATTAAAAGCGCCAATGCTCAATATTTTGAAAGTGACAGCATGATGTTTCGCAATGTGTCATTCAACATAGTGAATGCAGAAGGAATCAAAAGGAAGAGACAATGAGTATCAACAAAATTTTAATCGTTGATGATGAAGAAAATATTCGCAATTTGCTCGAATCATTCCTGAACAAGCAGGGGTTTGAAACTGCAGTGGCGAAAAACGGAGACGATGCCCTACACATTATACGGAAACAACAAATCGATTTGACATTTCTCGATGTTAAACTTCCGGGTAAAGATGGGGTTGAAATTCTCAAAGCAATAAAGGATACAACACCGGACATAACCGTTATTATGATATCCGGTCACGCAACGGTTCAGACCGCCGAGCAAACCCTTAAAATTGGCGCATTTGATTACATTAAAAAACCGCTGAACCTGGAGAAAGTTGAAGAAATTATTTGCTACGTGGATTTGCTTCATTCGAATGAATAGTATCCGCCGGTATCTCAACCAACACCCGGTTTTTTAATAACAATATCACGTACATGAGTGACTAATTCATCGCCACGCACCGGCTGTGCAAGACAATGGAATCCCTGTTCGGATAGTAAATTCTGTACATGCGCGTTTATGGGGAATCTCGATAAAAAGATTATTCCGGATTTCCAGCGTGAAGAAGAATTGTTCATTCTTCGCTTTATTTCATTCAGCCGTTTTATGTCGATGAGTAACACATCACATTCATTACGAGTGAACACATCCATGGCTTCTGTTTCATCGCTGTAAATGGTTACCTTAAAATTGCTTTGAGTGAAAAGCTCACCGATGTGTGCATGACTTGAATTTTCATCCACAATGGCGATTCTCCCGCTTAAGCCTGCCGATTCTTTCGCCACGTTTGCGACATTGTTCTGAAAATTTTGTTCATTCGAATTATCGATAACTGTTGGCAACATGATTGTAAACGTCGTTCCAACGCCCGGCTTGCTGTTGACAAGCATTGTTCCCTGCAATTTAGTAATAATTTTATAACAAATGCTAAGTCCCAATCCGGTTCCTTCGCCCGGGGCTTTTGTCGTAAAAAACGGATCGAAGATTTTCTGACGTACGTCATTGCTTATGCCAGAACCAGTATCCTGAACACGGATTCTCACCTGATTATCTGCAAGTACCACAGTGGAAATGGTAATGACACCCTCAATCGCCGAGGCAGTCATAGCATCGTACGCATTCTGGATCAGATTAATAAAAACCTGTTGTATCTGCCCTTTATCGCCGCAGACAACTGGTTCAATGCTGTCGAGTTCAGTTTCGATATTTATATTGCCCAGAATTAATTGTTTGCCTAATAGCTTAGTTGTAATTCTGATAACCTGATTAATCAGCACAAAATCATGATCCGTTGCATGATCGTAGGAGAATTCCAGCATATTTTCCACAATACGCCTGGCACGCTCCCCCTCTTCAAGAATGGTATTCAAATTTTCACGGATGTCATCGGGTAGATGTGACATCAACGATAATTCCGAATATCCGATCACACTGGTGAGTGGATTATTAATTTCGTGAGCAACACCTGCCGCCATCATACCCAGTGATGCCATCTTTGCTGAATGCGCCAATTGCTCCTGCGCCTGCTGCATTTCCGTCGTTTCGTTAATATTTATTAACATATCAGCATTCATATCCTGACCAGTGACCGGCGAAAACGTTACTACAAATGTTCGCCCGGATTTATCGATTGCTGATACTTCTTTTTTAATCGAATTTGCTGATTGTGTAAAGACATGCTCGTACATCGTGCGAATGGATAGTCGCGCGATTTCAGAAATTTGTCTTCGCGATGTCGAATCTGAAAGACTACTCAACATCCTGCGTCCTGCAGGATTTATAACACGGATATTGCCATGACTATCTACAAGGAGAATGCCTTCGGATGAGCTTTTAACAACCGATTCAAATTTCATTTTTTGACGCCGAAGCGCATCGCGGGCCTTTTTTAGATCGCTGAAATCAGTAACGATAAACAGATAACCAATTTGCGTATCCGACCGATCAAATTGTGGAGTATGACTGATTAATACCGGTAATGATGAATCGCCACGGCGTATCATTTCCGCTTCATATTTAAATGTCCGGTTTGACTTTATTGAACCGCACTGCTTCACGAAGTGATTGTATTGCTCCCGGCTGAACAGAACTGATATATGTTGGCCAATCAATGATTGGGGTGCGATATTGAGCATTTCATCAATTCGTTTATTGCAATACAAAATCGTCTTGTGCATATCAAGCGCCACCAATCCTTCTGTCATAGTTTCAACGATTGTTTGATATACGCCGGAAAAATTTTCAAAAAAGGAAGTGACATTCCGTTTATCATTTTTTGCATGGCTTTCTTCAGGCTGTGCTGTTAGAGATTTTAGAATACATTCCGACAGTGATTTACTGTCAATTTCATATTTAACAAGAAAATTCACAGCCCCGAGTTTGGATGATCCCAGTGTCAGCCGTTCATCCCGTTGTCCGGTCAACATAATAACAGGAAGTTCGGGAATTCGTATTTTTATTTCCTGCAGTAGCACAAGTCCATTTGTATCCGGCAAATTCTGGTCGAGCAAAACACAATCGACACTATTTGTATCAAGAAACTGAATTGCAGCCTGTCCAGTATTAGCTTGATAAATCCAAAAATCGGATCCGCTACGCCTTAGGTAGCTTTGGACAATCTGGAAATCTTCCGGATCATCTTCGATATACAATATTCGGACCATTCATCAATCCTGGCTCATTGATTCACTATAATGCTGGAAATTGTTTTTACCCCGTGATTTGGCAACGTACATCGCCTTATCAGCATGATTGATGAGTGTATCCATCTCTTCGCCATCCCACGGAAACATACTGTGATACCAATACTTGCCGACACAGCAATAGTATCGGTATTTATTACAACCGGTTCTGCAAATGATACCAATATTTTTTCTGCCACACTGGCGGCATCCTGAATACGACTGACATCAAATAATGCAATCACAAACTCATCTCCTCCAAACCGGGCAATCAGGTCACTCTCCCGAAGACTTTTCTTACAACGCCTGGCAATTTCCAACAAAAATAAATCACCGTAATGATGGCCGTAATTATCATTCACTCGTTTAAAATCGTCAAGATCGACAAACAGCACGGCGATATTGGCGCCCTGCCGCCGCGCTAAATTGATCTATTGCTGAAAATGACTGAAAAAGTATTGCCGGTTTGGTAAATGTGTCAATGTATCGTGATAGGTAAGGTACTGCTCCTGTTAATGAGCTTGTTGAAGCTCCATCAACAATCTGTGTCGTTCAATTGCATAACAAATAGCACGAATAAACAAGTACCCGGTGAGCTGTCATTTTACCAGATAATCCTGCGCCCCCATTTTTACGGCTTTCATAGCAAGGTGCTCATCGTCCAGACTACTTAACACAACAATAGGAATATTGGGAAAATGTTTGTGAACTTTTTCAAATGTGGAAATGCCAAATCCATCTGGCAAGGATAAATCCAGCAAGACAGCATCGATCGAATTTTTGGTCAGCTCCTGCAATCCATCCGCCAGACTACTGCAATGCAAAATTTCCAGATCGCTCCGATTTTCAGGATCGGCATTTTTGATGATTCGATTCAAAATCTGCACATCTTCTATGTCATCTTCCACATATTAAATTTTACTCATCGAATGTTCCTTAAATCTTAAACAGCCCCCTTCATGCGTAAACAGGTCAGTTGGTGCGAAAATCAGTACATCGGGATTTCCACGACCGCAAGCCAGTACTCACAAATAACTCCAATCATATCGACAAATTCCTGAAAGTTGATTGGTTTGGTAATATAACTATTTGCGCCAATATTGTAAGTTTGCTGCATATCGCGTTCGTATTTGGATGTTGTCAACACAACCGTGGGAATGAATTGTAGTGATGGATCCGACTTGATTTTTTTGAGCAACTCACGTCCATCCATTCTCGGCATATTCAAATCAAGAAATATCAGTCCCGGCCGTGGGCTAGCCTGGCTATTTTCGTAGGCTCCGGTATGCGTTAGAAATTCATACGCGTCTTCACCATCAGCGGCAATATACAGGGGATTTGTAACATTACATTTCTGCAGTGCACGTTTTAAAATCAAAACATTATCTTCATCATCTTCAACCAGAAGAATAGGAATTGAATTAGACTTGTTCATGAATTGACCTTTTCATTTCCCGAAATTCAAATTATCAGAGTTATCAGTATTCACAATCCGAAAGATAAGAATGCTAATTTAGTCAGGTGAATCATTTATTTTATTTCGTCGTTTGTACTGTTTGCCAGCGTAAAATAAAATGTGCTGCCTATATTTGATTCGGACTCGCACCAAATTTTCCCGTCGTGTCGTTCAATTATTTTATTGCATAACGCCAAACTAACCCCGGAACCAGAGCAATTTTGTAACTGATAAAAACTTTTAAAGATGTTGCCCCAATATCTTTTTTCAATTCCAATGCCGTTATCAATTATCTTGGATTGAACATGTGTTTCGCTTGTATCGGCTAAAATCCTGACTATGGACGAAACTCCGGGCTTGTGAAATTTTAATCCATTCGCGATCAGATTTTTAAATACCAATCGTATTTGCAATGGATCTGCCAGCACCATGGGCAACGGGGCAACAATAATCCGATTATTATAGTAATCACAAAAAATCCGATTGCCACGTTCGTCGGAATCTGTCTCGCTAAATTGCATGGACTGTGCAAGTTCTGCAATAATCTCTATGCTCTCAAATCGAACTGGTTTTATTTGATGCCGGCCAGGCTGGGAAATTTCCAGCAAATCATCAATCAGACGGGCCATTTTATGAATTCGGTTCTGAATCCGATCAATATAATTTCGTGCTCCCTCACCGAGTTGTCCGCTATAGTCTTCGATCAGGAATTCAAAATAACCGGAAATACTGCGTAACGGCTCTTTCAAATTATGTGATGTTGCAAAGGCAAATTCTTCCAATATTTTATTTGAAATTTTTCGCTCGACAATTTCCTGTTTGAGCGTTTTGTTGATTTCCACCAGTTCATTTGTTCGTTTTGCAACACGGATTTCCAATTCATCATGGGCACGTACCAATTCTTCGCGACTCTTTTTTTGCTCGCTAATATCACGAATAACGCCAACTGTACCATCAAATTCCAGAGCATCTGTAACGCCGTTTTTTTCGTACATCCCGGAACTATTCACTTCACCATAAAAAATATCGTCCGTATTTTTCACATTAAATTCTATTTCCAAACCGATCGTTTTTCTGTCTCCGGTCCGTCGTTCATCAAATAATTTGGGCGTATTTTGATTCGTGGTTGTTTGGCCTTCAAATTGGGGCTATACTTTATCCCGACTCACACAATCCAGATATTTATCCGCTATAATTGTGCTGAAATGTTTTCCAATCAAATCATCCGGATGATATCCAAGTTTTTGAATCGCCTCCTTAGTCAACGTAAATCGTCCGGCTTTGTCAATACGATAAATGATATCGGGAATTGTCGACACAACCGTCCGAAAATTATACTCCGAATTTTGAAGTTCATTCAGCTTTTGTTGCAATTGCTGATTCGACCGGGCAAGCTCGGATTTTGTTCGAACGAGTTCCTGGTTTTGACGAATTGAATTGTCGTACACCGTGAGCAGCAGATTCAAAATCTGTTGCGGTGAAGCAGTGACGTGAAACTGTTTTCCGGCGTATTCTCCTGTGACCGTTTCAATCCGATGTTCTTTCCCCGCTTCATTGTAAACCGATAAAAAGTATTTAATTTTTGAAAGCAGTAAATTCTCATCATACGGTTTTGTCAAATAACTGTCTGCGCTCACTTCCAACGCCTGAATCACATCGGTTGGTTGGGCCAGGGATGTCAGCAGAATAATGGGAATATGCCTGGTTGTATTATCATCCTTCAACGAACGACACATCTGGTAACCATCCATATCCGGCATTTCTACGTCGCTAATGATAAGCAACGGCATGTGCTCACGTACCAGCCGTATTCCTTCATTGCCATTATAGCCACGGATTATTTCATATCCATTTTTGGATAAAAAATGGCTGATATTTCTGGCCTGAATATCACAATCTTTCGATCAGAACAATTTTTATTTTATGATCAATTATGTTTTGATTTTTTCCGGTCACGTTGGTTTTATATTTAATTTCATTCACAAATCACCGCTATGCACTTTTCAACGTAAAATAAAATGTACTGCCATTACCGGGCTCCGATTCACACCAAATTTGCCCACCATGCATCTCAACAATCTTCTTGCACAACGCCAGGCCCACACCACTTCCGCCATATTCCAAACGAGAATGAAGCCGCTGAAAAACATTAAATATTCGCGTACGATGCTGTGCATCAATTCCAATGCCGTCATCTTTAACTGAAAAAGTTATCCATTCGCCATCATCGACGGAATCAATCATAAGATGCGCAGGCTTGCCCATCGGCTGGTATTTCAATCCATTAAGAATGATGTGATGAAAAACCAGCCGAAATTGCTCGACATCCGCACGCACATCGGATAAATCACCCAGAATGACTTGATTTTCATGTTCATCTGAATATTGAAATTCAATACCCATATGCCTGGAAAACCCGAGTAATCGCAATACATCATCAACCAGCGTCAATGAATTTATTATTTTTAAGGCACGGCTCGCTCTTCCGACACAAGATAGTTCCAGCAAAGCCTCAATCATAACTTTCATGCGTTCGGCTGCGTCCTGCATCCGGCCAATATAACCACTCCCCTCTTTGTCGAGCTTATCACCGTAATCTTCCATGAGAAAATTTCCATAAGTCAGAATTTTACGTAATGGCTCTTTCAAATCGTGAGACACAGCATAAGTAAATTCAACCAGCTCCTGACGTAGTCGCTTCAGTTCACTCGATGTGTCATAATAATTTTCGCTGCGCTGATTGGCCTGCTCCATTTGTTTTTGCACATCTAAAAATTCCATTTTATCACTATTTAGCCTGTATTTAACAGCAGATCGTTGCCTGAGCCTGTCGAGGCAACACTTACATGCAATATTGTTTGTCGGCTTCGACAAGCTCAGCCGACGCTTAAATCCATACCCTACCTGTATTATTACTTTTTAAGAAGTGTCTATTTGTTAGCTATGTCGCAAAAGAATAATAACATCTATACATTTATCGACAGAATTGTAACATAATTGACTCAAACGGGCAAATAATCCATTTTGAATTCCGGTAAAATATACATGAATGATTACCGCTAGTATAAATTTTACACAACATTTGTTTTCGATTTCCTGTATGACTACGATAATTTTGCAGTTATAAAAAACCAATAATAACTAAATAACAGCGACTTACAATATACAGACTTTAAACCATTTGTAGAATGGTATGGACATTGCGTAGCTTTTGATAAGTATTCGCTAGTAAAATGAAAGTAATTTTCATTATCCGTAAAATAACGAAAGCGACTATTTGTATAAAAATACCGATCAGGAGGAGATATGCCAATCGAAATAGCAAGCATTAAGCTTTACTCTATTCAGGAATTGTCAGACGATCTGAACGTGACAAGCTTCTCAATCCGCTCGTATATTAAAAACGGTCGGTTGAAGGCACAGAAAATCGGGGGACGTTGGTTTGTCGCGGAGGAGAATTTGCACCACTTTCTCAAGGGGGAGTATCACAGCGGTAATCACCAACACGTTGAATATCGGAATTCTTAAAACCATTACAAATTTCGGTTGTAAGCAAGAACACTCATTTTTATTTTCGTGGAGATTTTCATGATGAATCAATCAAATACGTTTTTAAACAATGTTCTGACAGTGGTACTTTTTCCACTACTGTTTCAGGATGCATTTATTGCGTTTGCCTGGGGCGCTGCCGATCCAACTTTTCTGATGCTGGCAAAACGCCTGTTTCTGCTACTGCCAGTACTGGCAATCATCGGCAGTCTGTGGGTAACAATAGCTTCCATCCTGACGGTACTGTTTAGACCCGACCGTCA
This sequence comes from Candidatus Zhuqueibacterota bacterium, assembly GCA_016931935.1. GTDB lineage: Bacteria > Zhuqueibacterota > Zhuqueibacteria > Thermofontimicrobiales > Thiofontviventaceae > Thiofontivivens. The sequence continues at coordinate 9,817 of JAFGDW010000145.1, forward strand.
GAAATTTATGATTTCCCTGTTTGTCACCTGGTGGGATTTGGGAAAAGCTGTATTTTCGTTCTGGGGTGGTATTTTTAAATTTGCAATGCATTTTGTGTTTTCCGCATTCGGATTGCTTAAAATATTGCTGTTCGGCGTGTGGACCATAATTCTCGACATCGTATTTTTACCATTTCGACTCATCGCCGATTTCGGCAAAAACCTGATGTCGACCAGTGTTCCGTGGATCGCGGTCATTCTTACGCTGTTCTGGTGTCTAATCGAGGCAACCATTTTCACCTATATCACCACACCATTAGTGGTCGATGTTTTCTCAAATATTACCGGTCAGGAGCTTACCCAGACGTTCGCGCGGATTCCTTTATTTATCTTCCTGTTGTTCATCGTTCTGGGTAGTTACGCGGTGATGTCGACATTTTTCCAGTATATTAAAAGTAAAAACATCCCAACAATTATCGGGATAGTGGCCGTGGAAGTAATTGTGATTTTTGTTGAGGTGATGTTCCTGTATCGCGAATTTGTGGATGCTATTGTACCGTGGATGGCGCAGTACAGCGAAAATTTCGAACTCGGATTATTCTGGACGTTGACAATTTCTGTGATGGTCTGGTTTGGCATTCGAAGCTTATCGTGGTTCCTGTTTGCTTCACACGGAACACCGACGATTCTTAAAGCCATTCAGGGCAAAGGCGTGGATTTGACCATCCAGCGAACCAATACAAAGGTACATCTGTTGCATGGATTTACCAGTTTTATGAATTCGCTTAAGCAGGATGCCGAGTGGATTCAAACGAAAAGTGAAGAATTGTTTAATTCATTTATATTACCACCGTTGCAGATTGTAGCCGGCGTTGTCAATTTTTGCACGTTACTTTTTACCGGTAAACACCTGTTTGAAATTCCATTTAAATCAACCTCGGATTTTATAAAGTCTGAATCACTGTTCCGAGCGATGACCAAAGATGATAAACCAAAACGGCCTGAACCACTTACTATTATCGAAGATATGAAAGTACGTAATAAACGAATTGCCCAGGCAGAGGAGTTATCATGATGTATCGAAAAATAAAATTGTTATTTATTGTCGCACTATTTTTTGGGATAAGTGGATGTGGCTTCTTTTCGGGTGAAAAAGAAGCTACGCCACGTCTATCCATATTTATCGGCGTGGATATAAGCGGTTCATTTATGAAAGGTGGATATTTTGATGATTCCATCGATTTTCTTGCCCATTATATTTACGCACATTTGCATGGCCTGGATGGTTTGGAAAGGCCAGCCGTGCTTTTTGTCGGATCGATAGGCGGAGCAACAGCCGACGAGCCCAAAACGTTCTACCCGATCCAAACGTTCGAAAATAAATCGATTGAGGAAATTGCTAAAAAACTGAAGGAAATTTTTCCCAAAGGGAAGGAAAATCCGTTCACTGATTACAATGCGTTTTTCGAACAAATTGCACTCACGGTGAAGAATAAAAATCTTGTACTTCGTCCAATCTCCATTGTGATGCTCAGCGATGGTATACCCGATGTCAAGCTGGATGGTGAAACGTTTTACACAAGCATTGTCGTGAAGCCGCTGGAACGATTATCACGCAATGTCACCATTCGATTGCTCTATACAGATGCTGCCACCGGCCAGAACTGGTTGACCAAAGTTCCGAGAAAACGCGTTAAAATGTGGACGCAGGATGCCAAAGTGATGGTATCGTGGCAGGACACGACGCTCTATGTTCCGGATAAACCATTTGACGAGCAGGACAGATTATTAGCCTGGATGAAAGACAATGTGGATTTTGGTGTGCGGGCGCAACGGGTTGGGAAATAAGCTAACGTAATCACCAAATGTTGTTATCCATAGCAACCTCCAATAAGTCGAAGAGCGCTCTTTAAACGAGAGCGCTCTTTTTTTTGCTGTTTTCATTTTTATGTGTATGCTATCTTTCCGGGCACTCACCGGAACTTTTTAAATGTATTCCTGCAACATGAAATTTAAACGTTCCATACAAACCAGGAAAAATTTACTTGGTTAAAGTCATCCTCCGTGCCATATACACATCACCGGCCTTCAAACGAGAGAAATAGACACCACTTGCGACCGTATTTCCGTTGAAGTCTTTTCCATCCCAGGTAAGGTGATAATTACCAGTTTGATGGAATTTATCACATAGCACACGAATTTCCTGACCCAACGAATTGTAAATCGAAATACGCACCTTTGAGGCTTCGGGTACAGAATAGGTAAATGTCGTTGCCGGATTGAATGGATTGGGATAATTCTGATCCAGGAAGAAGCTTTCGGCTTTCACCATCGGCTTTTCATGATTTGCAATCGCTGTAATGGAAAGATCGCGAATTCGATTGCCGCCGGGATGATCAATCGGAGAATTCTGAACGATAAAATCCCGAACAACAGCATATTCGGATAGTGCAATTTGCTGGACGTTATATACCGTATCGATTCCCGTTAATCCTAACAACGGTACTAAATCCGAATTGACTGCCACCGAATATCGCCGGCCCATATCAAGCGGGGCGCCGTTGATACGAATCGATGCATAATCGACGCGGGCGCCTGCCGGGCTCATGATATTAAAATCGTAAGTAATTCCGGCCGCATTTAAAAAGAATGTATCCTGATATTCAAGCAACGCGACAGAAAATTCTAACGCCCTGGGGATATTAATACCCTCAATTTCCAACGAAGAAAGGCTGGAACCATAACCGGTTACAAAGTTAAGCCCTTCCGGGAGAACTTGAAAAATATCAGCTTCGGTCAATTTGCCAGGGTAAATATCCTGACGGATGAAACCATTCGCTGCGAATGCAACATCCGTCCCAGCAGTCGTCTTCAAAGCATCAGTGATCAAATCGCCCAATTTCGTATCCTTAAATTCACCCTGGCCCAATTCCTTAGGATGCAAGCTCGTTGCTTGGGCAATGATATTGCTGTAAACCGGCCCATACCTTACATCACTTTCCACCGTAGCAACTAATCCGGCAACAGTGGCAGCAAGTGTTGGTTCTTCCTGCACGGTATCATCGGCGGAAAGCATTTCATAATCTACCAATTTAATTTTCGAATTGGTTACGTCGATTGTCATTTTGCCAACATGGGAGCCTGCCCAATTTGCCTGAACAATGTATGTTGTATCGCCAGTTGCTGGATTTTGGATGAGAATCGGTTCAGGGACAAGCGTATGCGAATGCCCACCCACGATAATATCAATCCCCGGCACGCTTGCAGCTAACACTTGATCGGGATAAACGCCGAGATGCGACAGACAAATAATCACATCACAACCTTCCGCAGTTAATGCGCTTACCATTGCGACGGCAGGATCATGGCTATCCAGCACAACAACCGGTGTTGGATTCGCGATAGTATTTGTTTCTTCGGTCGTTAATCCAAAGATACCAACTTTTACATCCCCATATTCCTTAATGATGTAGTCATCTACGAACGGATCCAGGTCAGGATACCCGGACATGTCAAGATTTGCACTTAGCAACGGAAATGGACCGGGAAATCCGGCATTTGTTAAACTGGCAACCAACGTTGTCGGATAATAATTAAACTCATGATTCCCCAATGTCATTGCATCGAATCCCAGAGATGCCATGATCTGAAATTCCGCAACACCGAAGAATTTATTAAACATAAAATCGCCGCCAAATACGTCGCCGGCGTGGAGAGTAATCGGATTGGGAGACGTCGCTTTTATTGTTCCAATTAACGTCGCTCGTCTGGCAATTCCGCCAATTGTACCAATGTCGCTGGCATTTTTTGGCCCCCAGGGAACAAGATGCGAATGGGTGTCATTCACGTGAATAATAGTAAGCACCTCGCTCTGCCCATAACTTGCCATGAATAAAAAGGCAGCTATAAATAAAATTGTCCCTATTAATTTTCCTTTCATTAACACCTCCCTTTCATTTTAATTGATTATTTTAACCGAGTGCCCGATTAAAATGAAAATTTTTGCCACCTGTCTATAAATAATTCGTGACAAAATTAGCATCTATATTAAAAGAAATAAATAATGAAAATTCAACTAAAATTTATAGTTCGAACAACTTATTTGACGAGTTTTAACTTAGTGAGTGTAGTTTTGAGGAGTGTATAATTATTTGAAAAGGAGGCAATAAGAAAATAACTATGAATTTAAATAAAAACCCGATCAGTGCGAAAAAGATTTTTCTAATATAGAAAATTTTTTCACACTATCGGGTTGTTGATAATACAATGCTGTAAAGTTAAGCGATTTATGCTATTATAACGTTCGTTCATACTTCGACTTCGCTCAGTATGAAGCAGTCGCAGACTTCACCCTGAGCCCTTCGTCAAGCTCAGGATATACTCCGTCGAAGGGTGATACTTTCCACAGATTTCAGGATTTGACCTTAACTTAATGGCATTTATTGTTAATACATTACTCACAAAATGGTTTTAATATTGTCCTAAATTTTTATTTGCAGATCAGGCTCGTCAAACTAAACTTCAGAAAATAATCCGGGAATACTCAAATAGCGTTCACCGCTGTCGGGTAAAATCACCACGACGCGTTTGCCATTGTTTTCCGATCGTCGTGCAATTTGGAAAGCAGCCCAAGCTGCTGCGCCGCATGAAATCCCTGCCATCAGCCCCTCATCTTTTGCCAATTGCCGGGCAGTGGCAAATGCATCTTCATTGGTTACCTTAATAATTTCATTCCATATTTCAGTATTCAATACGGCTGGTACAAAACCGGCACCAATACCTTGAATTTTGTGGGGGCCGGACTGGCCACCTGACAGCACGGGAGAATCATTCGGCTCGACAGCGATAATCTGAAGTTTCGGATTATGTTGTTTCAGTACTTCACCGGCACCTGTAATCGTACCGCCAGTACCAATGCCGGCAACGAAAAAATCGAGTTTGCCATCGGTGTCGGTCCAAATTTCTTCACCAGTTGTTTTACGATGAATCTCGGGATTGGCCGGATTTTCAAATTGCTGCAAAATAATTGATCCGGGGATATTAGTGTGCAATTCATTTGCTCTGGCAATTGCGCCGGCCATACCTTTTGCTGCTTCCGTTAAATGGAGCACAGCACCATACGCCGCCAATAACTTACGCCGCTCAATCGACATCGACTCCGGCATTGTAAGAATAACACGATATCCACGGGCCGCACCAATCCACGCAATTCCAATGCCTGTATTCCCGGAGGTCGGCTCAATAATTGTTCCGCCCTCTTTAAGCAGACCCTTTTTTTCAGCATCTACAATCATGCTTAATGCAATTCTATCTTTCACGCTGGCGCCCGGATTAAATGACTCCAGCTTGGCAATTACTTCAACACCGGTTTCATCAGAAATTTTATTCAAACGTAATAGCGGTGTTTTGCCAATTAGCTCGGTTAAATTATTTTTAATATTCATAGCGACCATCCTTTCCATTTAAAAATCGAATTTTCATTTACTATCATCACCATCGTTTTAGTAGTATTTAATATACAATAATTCAATTAAAAGTCAAGTGATTTTTATTTTTTTATCTAATGGGCGTGCTATCGGAACTGGAGAAATATATCCTTTTGTATGGTAATGGCAGCAGCATTGGATAGATTTATATCATACTGAAAAAAATTGATGTTGGGTAAAAGATATTAATAGTGTTATGGTTAATCAATCATGTAATTGTGCAAGGGTACACAAATTCAAATAAAGTACATCCCCGATTCTGATTCATTTTTATCTCGGTATTCATCCAGCAAATCATGCAATGTTACGCCCTCTAAAAATTCGTATATTGCTGTTTGCATCCGAACCCAGACATTATCAATAACATTGATGTGCGCAGATGTATCCGTATTCTCCTGACTATCAACTGCCAAATCACCCTCGAGCAACAAAACAATTTCCTTCAACGTTATTTGACCGGGCGCTTTCGTGAGCATGTAACCGCCATATGCACCACGGACCGAACTGACTAATCCGGCGCCCTTCAGGGGAATAATAATATTACTCAAATATTTTTCGGATATGTTTTGCCGCTTGCTCACATCCTTCAGAAAAATCGTGCCTTGACCGTAATTTAGCGCCAGCTCAAACATTAAGCGGGTGCCGTAACGGCTGCGTGTCGATAGTTTCATACAGTAAGTCCATCGAATTAGTGTGGTTTGATTTTATAAGTATGTAGCACTTTTTTCGGAAAATATCAAGGTCTTTCTACAAATGCAACTTCTTTATACCATCCACAGTGCTTTCGTGATTTACGGATACGTGCCTATACAAATCGCTGATTTGACTTATCGAATCTGAAATTTTCCTGAAGTTATGATGTGTTCGAAAATTTTGTAGAAATAAATAGCTGGCAAAAAAGTTCTGAATTCAACTATGATCTGTTAATCAAAGGAATTTTTAATTACCAGTGGAAATTAAAATCCACCTGTTTACCTTCTCTTCCAATTCTTCCGGATTGATGGGTTTGGAAATATAGTCATCCATGCCAGCATCGAGGCATTTTTCGCGGTCACCTTTAAGCGCAAGGGCGGTCATTGCAATAATGGGAATATGCGGATTTATTTTTGATGAGCGGCTGCTGCGTATTTTATGGGTAGCTTCCAGACCATCCATTTCCGGCATATTGACATCCATAAGCACCAAATCATGGGGAAAATTTTCCAAAGCTTTTAACGCTTCCAGCCCATTCCCCGCAATATCCGCTTGATATCCAATATTCTCAAGCAGCTTGAGACCAACTTTTTGGTTGATGAAATTATCTTCAACCAGTAAAATTCGTTTAAGGCTTTTCGTAAATTCAGGAACTACTGGATCTGAAATATCCTTTTCGATTGCTGCTTCTGCATGCTTCACACCGAGTGCGACATGTAACGCATTCAAAAGCGTTGCCGTTTTTACCGGTTTGCGAAGCAACGCGCAAAAGTTACAAAAGTCAAGATATGTCTGGTCTTTATTTTGCCAATTCCCTGTCATTAAAATGAGTTCAGTTTCATTTATTTGGTGATTGCATTTAATCGATCGTGCCAATTCTTCACAGCTAATTTCAAACAATTGCTCATTTATAATGGCAATCTTAAAAGGTGAACTTGTCTCGGCATGATTCACTAATAATTGTAAGACATCACGTTCATTCGAAACGGTGCTGCATTTACATCCCCATGATTCAAGCATATAATTCAGTATTTTTAAACTTGTTTCATTGGGGTCTACAACAAGAATTTTCTTATCTTTCAGCTCCGTTCGAACCGGTACATTTTTAGGAACAGGTACGATTGCAAACGGTAGCACAAACCAAAACGTCGAACCTATACCATGTTCGCTTTCAACGCCCATGTGGCCATTCATTAATTCAACAAGTTTTGTGGAGATTGTTAATCCAAGTCCTGTGCCACCATATTTTCGTGTGATTGATCCATCTGCCTGTGTAAACGGTTTGAACAGTGAATCCAGCTTTTTACCTTCAATGCCAATACCAGTATCTTTAACACTGAAGTGTAGTGAACAATCATTCGTTTCAGTATGGGCAACCGAGATATGTAATGATACCTCACCTCGATCTGTAAATTTTATACCATTACCGATGATGTTCGTTAAGACTTGCTTTAATCTTCCGGAATCGCCCATTATTTGTCTCGGAACATCAGGATCGATGATATACGTCAGTTCAACATTTTTCATATTGGAGCGTACAGCCAATATATCAATAATATCTTCGACAATAGTTTGCAGATCGAATTCAAGAATTTCGAGATTTAAATGACCGTTTTCAATTTTAGAAAAATCTAGAATATCATTAATGACTACTAACAATGAATCAGCGCTATTTTTGATCGTTTCTGCATAACTACGTTGTTCCGGCTTTAATTCTGTTTCCAACAGAATACCCGTCATACCAAGCACACCATTCATCGGGGTTCTGATTTCATGACTCATATTTGCCAGGAATTCGGATTTGGCCTGCGTAGCTGCCTCTGCCTTTTCCTTCGCTTCCAACAATTCTAAAGCAGTTCGTTTCTTTTCCTGTATATCATTTTCGAGCTTTTTCACCATAATAGATAATGATTGCCCAAGCAGATCATCGTCGGAATCGACAGGTATGTTGATATGGAGAATACCAGCGGCAATTTGCTGTGCAGCGCGGACTTTTTCTTTTTGTATTTTCAGCATGTACCTGTATGCATCTGCCAACTGCCCCATTTCATCGTTTGCTTTATAATTGAGTTCCAGATCAAGATTTCCTTTTGACAGCGATTTTGTAACATTAATAATCATGTTCAAAGGCTGAAGAACAGTTTTATATGGCGCCAACGTCAAAGCGGCCAGAATGAGAAAGAATAGTAGAATTGAAATAAATACTCTTTTAATAAAAATATTTGAATCTGTTCTCATCGTGCCAAATAAATTCTGCAGTTCACGATCCTTCTCATTGACAAAGTGTCCAAGTTGATTTTTCAAATCCGCATACAACAGGTTCATTTTTTTTATGGAGCATCTTGATGACACCTGCTCACCATTTTCGATAATGCTCCTTGCTGCATCTTCTGAAATTTGAAAATAACTTTCAAATAAATCACGAATTGATGATATTGCCTTCTTTTCATTTTGTGATGTAGCCCGTTTTGTTATTGTCGAAATAAAGGCTTCTCGTAGCGAGTCAGCTATGAAAAAAAAGGTTGAATCTCGCATCGTGATTGCATTGTGAAGTGTTTGATTAATTTGCTCTGCCTGTTTTTCTAAAGCCCACACCCAATTGACTGAATTTGTGTACACCTTCTCAATGTGATCAAACAGTTCAATTTTATGTCTTTGGTGATTCCAGGAAATGACGGCCAATGTGAGCAATGCCAATGTCATAAGAATTGGCATGAGCAAAAATTTTCGCTTGAAGGTCATTTTTGTTAACTATCCACTGTACGATGATATCAACTCTATTTATTGATATATCGGTAATTTGCAATGATACCTGAGACTCAAAATACGATGGAGTGGATCAAATAATTATGCTGATAATGAACATAACTTATTCCACATAATCCGCCGATGAAATTGTCCGTCACATCCGCGAGACCGTAATACAGTTCGCAGATAAAATTCATGACGATTTGACAATGCTGGTGATGAAGTTTAATTGATAATTTTACAATGGACACTGAAATTTTAGTGTTGCTAATGTTTTTAAAAATCATTACATTGAATCCAGCCTATTTACAATCTGTGAAGCCATTCACAGATATTGTGTGGATGACATGTGACACTCTTTTAATCGTTTTCGGATAAGTCATACGCTAGATTCTTTATAAATCCCCATGTTCAAGAAGTGTGTCGCACGTTCATCCTGTGACCACGCACGCAACTTCACTAATATCATTATGATTTTTATACCAGTGGATAAGGGATGAAACCGGACGCACATCGTTATCTCAACATTAATGCACTGAAAAAAGTATTGTTCGTTTTGTTTTTCTGTTTAATCTTAATTGATCAAACAGCCGCCCGCGAAACAAAAACAAAGATCGATTCCATTAACGCCATCCCCCATGAGCAGATTGTCTCCAACCTGCGTAAATCGCTGGAAATATTTTCTGGAAACAGTGTACAGGCGCAATCCATTCACTATAAATATGGCGAGGCAAAATCGCTTGAACAGTTGGGCAAAATATACTACCTGCGCGGTGAATACGACAAAAGTACCGAGTGTAATTTAAAAGCAATAACATATTTTGAAGATTTGAATTCAATTGCAGATTTGGCCATGCTCTATGGAAATTTCGGTTATCAACTGAAACGTAGAAATTTGAACAGGGCCAAGCAGTACATGCAATCGGGAATTCTGCTTGCCGAAAAAAATAAGCTAAAATTTGCTTTAAGCGGGCTTTATGATAATTATGGTGTGCTTCATGAAATGTCCAACAATCCGGATAGCGCCCGTTATTTTTATCATAAAGCACTAGCCCTGAAAACAGAACTTGCCGACACAATCGGCATTCCTTATAGCCTGAACAATCTTTCGGGAATTTACGCTATATGTGGTGACTTTCAGCAGGCGCTTAAATATCTGCGGCAATCGGATAAATATCGGAATAAAGAAAACGGCAGTTACGGGCGGATTGAAAACCTGGTTTGCTATGGCGATATATATGTTCGCATGGGCATGCTGGATTCAGCAATTACAAAATACAACCGATGCCTGGCTATTTCGGATATATCAACAAAAAGTTACCTTGTTCGTTACTGCTTTGAACAACTTGCAAACCTTTATGAAAAAAAACATGATTTTCAACATGCATATTTAACACAACAAAAATATTCAGCCTACAAAGACAGTGTACTAAATATTCAAACGAATACAAAAATCGCTGAGCTGGAAATTGATTATGAAACCGAAAAAAAAGACCGCCAAATCGCCGAGAAAAATCTGGAAATCCGAAAGAAGACCAATCAAATTGTCTCATTAGTCACAATTATTGTTTTGCTTACCACACTGTCATTTTTCATTTATCGAAATCAAAGATTGAAACGTGAACGCATGCGGCAAGAACTGGAATTCAAAAATCAGTTGAAGCAATTGGAACTCGAGAAAACACTTGCGGATGAAAAAGTACGAATATCACGGGAATTGCACGACAATATTGGATCGCATTTAACTTTTATTATCAGCTCACTCGATAATTTATGTTATACTGAAAAAGGTGGTCGTGTATTCGACAGACTTACCAATCTCGCTGTTTTTAGTCGAAACACACTCAGCGAATTGAGAAATACCATCTGGGCGATGAAGCAGGAAGGCGCTGATCTTGGACAGCTTATATTAAAGTTGCATGAATTGAAACTGCAGATCAGCAGTGGTGTTGGAAATTTCCGAATCCAGATATTCAATAATGCAAACGAACCAACTTCTTTGAGCGCTACATACATGTTAAATTTGTATCGGATCGTTCAGGAAGCGATGCAGAATGCAATTAAACATGCGCATGCGAGCATTGTTGAAATAAAATTTTACGATACTTTGAACGGATTCTCAATGCAGATAACCGATGATGGGATCGGATTTGATGCATCCGTTTCCAACTGTGGCAATGGATTACGCAACATGAAACACCGTTGTGAAGAATGTGGTGGTGAGTTCACGATTGAAAGTTCACCAGCAGGGACAGTAATTACGTGCGACTTTGCTTTAAAATAGGGCATATTCCGTATTGAATTTGTAATCAGAATAAATTATCTTAAACAAATGATCGAACAGCCAATGAAAATACGCGTCGCCATTGCAGAAGATAACAATGTGCTTGCAATGACCATCCAGGAAAAGCTGGAATTATTCGCGCACGATATCGACTTCCGCTACCGAGCCTGTAATGGAATCGATTTGCTGAGCAAGCTGAAAGCCGATAAATCAATCGATGTCATTTTAATGGATATTGAAATGCCTGATATGAATGGTATCGATGCCACAGAAATTATTAGCGTAAAGTTTCCTCAAATTAAAATTATTATGCTGACTGTATTTGATGATGACACTAAAATATTCCGATCTATACAGGCAGGCGCGAATGGCTATCTTTTAAAGGAAGAATCCCCGGATCGAATCATAGATGGCATTAAAATGATTATGAACGGTGGCGCTCCGATGTCACCGACCATTGCAGCAAAATCGTTGGAACTGTTACGTAATCCCAACCGGTTAAACGACGCCAAAGAAGATGCGTCTGTTTCGCTTTCAAAACGGGAGATTGAAGTTCTGGAACAATTGAGCCAGGGACTGGCTTACAAAGAAATTGCCGCCAACCTGTTTATTTCTCCGTTCACTGTACGAAAACATATCGAAAACATCTACAAAAATCTGCATGTCAACAACAAGATGAAAGCCGTTCAAACAGCCCGGAAGCACAACATTATATAGCACTTCAATTGTTAACCTGGATCATTCATTATAATTCATGATTAATTCAAGTTAAAGCTGACCTCCATTTTATATAATTCCACAGGCGTAATTCGTTAATTCATCTCGTTCAAAAATAAGACATTTGTCGTATTGTTTTTTTTCATTGGATCACCGATATTGTAACTGGTAAAAAAACGTCTGGTGAATGCGTTTAAAATACCATCTGTTACCTAAATTTCTGAAATGAATTACTAGTGCAATCGTTTACGGATGGAAATTTTTCTACTCAGATTTTACATGCAGGGGGAACACGGATTTGCTCCAAATACGTTCATCAAAATTTGCCAAACTTTTGACAACCAGGGAAACAGCAGTTAATGATTACAGAGAATTGGATCAGTTTAACGCTGCAACGTTAACAGCACATACACATGAATCATTAAAAAGGAGAGCCACAAATGAAAACAATTATCACAATGTTATCAGTTTTAACATGCTGCTCACAGATTTACTCCCAGGAATTTAAATGGGCAGATGTTGTTTTTTTAACCGGAAAAGCGCAGGAAACCTACGATGATGAAATTTACATGACCACTGACGTACAAGGAAATATGTATATTACCGGAAAATTTACGGGAGAAGTTGTTGTGACCTGCAAGTATACCGAAGTAAGCGATGAAGGCCAACAAAAAGTGACCACTTCCATTCCGCTAACCAGTAACGGTGATTTCGATATCTTTTTGGCAAAATATAATGCGAACGGTGTGCTCGAATGGGCAATTTCGCACGGTGGACCAGGAATGGATATTGGCAAAGCTGTTGCCTGTAACTCCACGGGCGATGTTATTGTTACCGGTCAGTTTGAAGGTACAATTGATTTTGGAGGCTCGGCACTCTCCAGTTCACGGAAAAATAATATATTTGTCGCCATGTATGATAGTGAGGGAAATTTAAAATGGGCACAGCGCGCCGGTGGAATCTCCAAACAACCGGCAGTGGACACTGGCACAGGCATTGCAGTTGATGCTTCGGATAATATTTTTGTCACAGGTTCATTTTACGGCGCAGATGATTCAGGCAACTACTCCGCACCGGGCAAGGCGTCGTTTGGCGATTTTCAGGTGACGAATGCAGCGCAATCGACCAATTCATTTGTAACAAAATACACAAACGATGGTAACGTGCAATGGGTGCAAACAATCGCCCATTATGGGCAGGGCGGTTCAAAAGGTATTTGCCTGGATGCGAATGGCAATAGCTACATAACCGGTGTTTGTTCGGCAACGTTTGTATGCGGCGGCCAGGTAATGAACAGTAATGGTATTTCAGATATTTATGTCGCTAAATTTAATGCGGATGGTTCCAACGGTTGGTTTAAGCAATTCGGTTCCGGGGAAAAGTTTAATCCGGTTAATGCAGCGAAATACAAAGATCCATTTGAGTATGGCACTGGTATTTGTTCGGATGCAGATGGAAACATATATGTCACCGGCCAATTTTCGGATAAATGCAAGTTTGGCAATGTCGAATTAAAGACGAAAAGCGGCGCCAGTATTTTTGTACTGAAAATGACAGGCGATGGTGATGTGGTATGGGCAAAAGAAACCGGTGAAAAATTAATCAGTCTATCCAGGGCAATTGTATTTGATGGCAAAGAAGCTGTTTTCATCACCGGCATCAATTCAAAATATGGTGGCGTAGATGTCGAAAATGACGGTTACTTTAAATCCGTTACCGGCCGAGGAATCGGATTTGTTGAAAAGTACAACATTTCAGATGGAAAACTGGTTTGGGGGGGCGGCGCCGGCTCCTACGGAATGAGTCTGGCCCACGATCCTCAACATAATATTTATCTGGTGGGCTCGTTCGCCAATCAGGTTAAATTTGATGACGATTCACGATTGGATATAAAAGTTAAAATTGACGAAGAATACAAGCGAGGTTTTTTCACCAGCGACAAAAAAATTACTACTTATAAAGCCGGAACCGCACTTTATATGGTGAAGATCGCCAACTAAGCAGCGATCGATGTCTATGACTAATTTGATTAAAATTACAGGATAAATTTAAAATCATATGCTGAAATAAATATCGAATAGGGCCAATGGCATTTAAAAATAAAAATTAATCCTTGATAACAGAGACAAGGCGATAGCGAGATGATGATTTTTCTTGCGCTTTCCTTGTTTCTGTATCAATCGTTCGCATCGTCCCACACAATTGATACAACTTTCAAGTCAGTAATTAAGCGGAATTAACAGTTACAAAAATTCAGTTTTAACACGATGGACACCAATTCGCTCAGGAGAAGCACCTAATGAAAAAACAACTACTAGTATTACTTATGATGTTCTCGACAAATGCTTTCGCCCAAACCTTCGAATGGGCGACCTGTTCGGGTGAAAACGCTCTCAATTTTTCAAATTATAATAAGGGCAAATCGATAAACACCGATGCCCAGGGCAACGTTTATATTGTCGGCGAATTTGGCAGTACAACCAATTTCGGGGCTTATCAAATTACCAGCGCTGTCAATCCCAATACATTTATTGCAAAATTCAATAACGATGGCGTTGTTCAATGGGTCGATTCATTTGGATCGACATCCTCGACCTATCCGGATGCAATTTCCAAACAAAACAGCGTGACTGATGCTGCCGGAAATACGTACATCTCGCTTGGTTTAACCAGTAGCGGTAAAATTGGTGGCACGGATTACACAGCCGGCAGTTATCTGATTAAATACGACACCAATGGTTCGATCACATGGGTGAAAACAAACAGTCAAATGAGCGGGTACTGTCTAATCACGCTGGATTCGTCCGAGGATTTGATACTCTGCGGTGCATCCGGTATTAAATTTAAAATTGCCAAATTTTCCAAAGACGGCGTTTGGGATTGGTCAATTTCTGATGATGCGGGCCTTATAAACGTGCCGACCGCCCTTCATATAGATGCAACAGACAATATTTATATTTCCGGCGGCTGCCCTATGTTTGCCGGGAATATCAGTGGCAATGCAATCGCTGTTGGTAATTATTTTCTGGCTAAATATAACTTTGCCGGAAGTTTTTTATGGGTACGCACAAGTTCTGGCAGCGGCTATGAAACAGGATTGCGTGTTGATACAGACGGCAGCGGAAATGTTTATGTAACCGGCACACAAAATGCCTCCCCCTATACTGGCGGTACTGCCGATGCAACGTATGGAACCATCGATATTACAGGTATGAGCAACTTCCTGTTAAAATATGATCCCAACGGTAATATTCAATGGGGAGAAGGATTCACCGGCACCAACACGAGCGTCAGAGATATGGGCACGGATTCGAACGGGAATTGCATTCTGACAGGCTGGTTTCAGAGTGTCACCTATTTTGAATCGGAAACACTAACTGGCGATATTGCCGCGCTTGGTACAACATTTATTGTTAAATATGATGCAAGCGGAAGTCTAGGTTGGGCGACAACAATTACCGGCTATAATCGACAAGAAGGTCTGGCAATAGCGGTGGATAATTCGAATAATGCTTTTATTACCGGACATTTTTTGGGCGAAGCTATATTTGGCAGCATCACACTTAAACAAGTCGCGACCATCGGGGCGTATGGATTTGCTTTTTTAACAAAGCTTGGCACCACTTCAGGGTCTTCGGTGCCGGTTGAGCTGGCATTATTCAACGCGACCTCCACAGACGGGCAGGTCATGTTGACATGGAACACTCTGAGTGAAACCAATAATTATGGATTCGAAATTCAACGCTCCCCAATATCCACCCCAGATTGGCAAACCATCGGCTTTGTCAACGGAAACGAAACGACTACCGAGCCTCACTTTTATCAATATGTGGATGAACTGATTGATGTTTCACCATCTACTATTCACATTCAGTATCGGTTAAAACAACTCGATACAGATGGCAGTTTTACATATTCTCAGGTACAGTCGGTGAACCTTCTAATTCCGGCGACACATCAACTTTTACCGAATTATCCGAATCCGTTTAATCCAGTAACACAGATTCTGTTTGCGATTGCTGCACCGGCTGACATATCGATTTCTGTTTTTAATATTAACGGAAAACTAGTCAAAACGCTTTATCATCAGTTCACTGAAGCTGGCAACCATTTGCTTCAGTGGGATGCTTCCGATTTGACATCAGGTGTGTATTTCATTAAGCTTAGCTCGGATGATTTTACGACAATGTCGAAATGCACATTGATTAAATGATCTAAGGCAGTAAATTGATTTTATAATTCATGTAGCATCGCATGACATATAATCCAAGTTTGCTAAGATAACTGGGAAGAATCGGAAAAACAGAGAATGGTCGATGAAGGCTGGATACAATTTTCAAATAATATCCAGCCTCCTGTTGCGGTTATTTTAAAAATAACATTCGTCGTGTCTGTATATTATCACCCGCATGTAATCGGTACAGGTAAAGCCCGGAACTGACAACGGCGCCGGATTCATCAGCGCCATCCCACTCAATGAAATGGTAACCTGCATCCTGCTTTGCTTTTATTAACGTCCGCACCAATTGTCCTTTTAAATTGTAAACTGACAAATTTACATTACTGATCATCGGTAATTGATAAGTAATCACTGTACTCGGATTAAATGGATTCGGTGAATTTTGGAACAGACTGAATGACCGGGGTGTGTTGTCCGTTTGCGTTGTAACAGCAGCCGGCCAGGCGCCCGCACTCAGAAAAACATTATCAAAAACCACATCATCTGAAGCAGAACCAATATCGAATCCAAGTCGTGCCGCATTATCGGTGGGATCATTCATGGTAAACGAGTAGGAATATGTTTGGCGTTTGGTAGACAAAGATAGTGTATTATTATTGCTATACACATTCCATGGCGTTGCATTTTTTCCAACAAAAGCAAAAATATCTCTCGGAGCTGCGGCGTAAGCATCGAAAGTTACGGTGTATTCCTTACCTTTTTCGATTGTAACTCCAGCCTGCCCGACATGAACATCCCAGGTGTTTACACCACCATTAATAATCGAAACCACCAATTCTCCGTTTTCCACAGCGGCACGTGCATTGGCAGGTGAAAATGTATTAAAAATCCATGCATCTATGCCGGATGAAAAATCAGCGTTCATGACCTGGTTCGATTGTTGAGCATCGGGCGCGGTCAATACAAAATCATCATAATAGAACGTGCCTGTTTGGCCACCCATACCGAAATTAAATGACGTTGTTACATTTGCCGGTACTGTAAAATTGAATTCGAACTGTTGCCAGGTATCAGTCAGCGTAATTGTTTCTAGTGCATACAAAGTATAATCCGTAGCATTGATGATTGCCGGGCCTAATTCAGTTGGAGCGCCGTCTTTTTTTGCCCAAAAACTAGCATGATAATTTTTGCCCGTCTTTAATAATAGATTCCCTTGCGATAGCTGTGCATCCCAGGCATTCACACCGGGTGTTTTTACATCGACAACCATAGCGTAATTACCATTATGAACATCATCGGTTGTCAGTGCAAACGTAGCCTCCGCAGGATATGGTCCCGTTTTATTCCAGTACTTGGCACCCTTTTCAAATCCGGCATTTTTCATCAGGTTTGGGGACACAGTGACAGGATATTCAATAACGGACGTGCCATCACCGGTGGTTACATCTGCCATTACGTTGCCGCCAAAAATACCCCAGTCGACACTTATTTGATGTGTATTTTCACCGGTCATTATGGTTGCGCCATTAGGCACGTTCCAGCTATAAAGCGCGCCATCAATATGCGGAACAGTATAAACAATGTTTTTACTGTTTTCCAAAACATCATCATCTCCGTTAATAACCAGGTCGTCTGTATTTTGATAGACTCTGACATAATCCACTTCCATGATAGCCGGGAAAACGCTTGTGGCATCGGGATTTCCGACCCAACCGCCGCCTACTCCCATAGCGAGCAAAATGTAAAATGGTTGATCAAACGGCCAGGCTTCAAATCCGCTGTGTTCATTATTAAATGTAAAATATTTTTGATCATCGACAAAAAAATCAATTTTGTCGGCTGTCCATTCCACAGCGTAAACATGAAATGCGGTTTCAGAATCGGTTATCTGAATGCTCCCACCCGCTGGCGCGAACGATCCTGTAAAATAACTGTATTGCCAGGAATGGCAGGTGCCGAAAATTCTGTCCTGGTTCGTCGGATGTTCCATCACATCAATCTCTCCGCTCCATGGCCAATACCCGTACTGATCACCTTGCGGCAGCATCCAAAATCCCGGCACAAATCCAGTCGTATGCGGGAGCTTAATACGAGCTTCGATGCGACCATACCGCCAGTAGAAAAGATTTTGTGTTTTGAGAAGAGCCGCGGTGTAATTAAATCCCTGATATGATTCTTCGAGTGCGATGATCTGCAATTTACCATCCACAATTTTAGCGTTATCCGGACGATCAGTAAAATAGTGGAGCGTTTCATAGGTCGGTCCAGTTTCAAAATTCCACCTGCCCGGATCAATGATCATTTCATCAAATTCGTCAACCCAAATGAGGTGTCTGGTCTGAGCGGCTAAACCGGTGCAATATAGAAGTAATACTAGTACGAATAAGACGCTGATATAATGAGTTGTATTATTTATTGATTTCATTACTTTCGTTCCTTTGAATATTTGATGATAAGTAGCAACCAATAACAAGCGCTGAACATTTAACCTACCGGCAATATTGCACTATTTCATCAACGTCATTTTCCGAGTTGTTTTAAATTCTCCGACTTGTAACAAGTACAGATAAATACCGGAGGGTACATTTCCGCCTGAATCATTTTTCCCATTCCATTGAATCATGTAGTCGCCGGATGATTTCGTATCGTTCACCAACGTTTTTACAATTTGTCCCCGCAGGTTGAATATTTGGAGCATGATATGTGTTCTATTCTTCAACTGCGGTGGTACAGTGTAATTAATAAATGTTACAGGATTAAATGGATTCGGATAGTTTTGCCCTAATTCAAATCTTAATGCGGTGTTGCGTTGTGAATGGTCGGCAACTTCTGTTATCACAAACGGCGTACTAAATCCGGACGTGTTCCCGGACTCATCCGTGGCAGTTGCTGTGATATAGGAAAATGGTGGTAATTCTTCCAAATCCACAGAAAACGAACCGGCATCATCTGCTTCATCGGAACCAATAAATAGCCTGCCTTCATCCGATTCATCAGCGAAGACCTCGACAATCTGGCCGGGTTGTGCAGTTCCCTGAATACTAAGTTCGGAAATTGAAACGATAGTGGGCGCCATTAATTCCATATTGCCACCACTCCAGTTGCTAATTCCCATGCCTCCATTATGCGAGATTGCATTTTCACTAATGTGGTTGTGTAATGCATTCTCGCTCCCAACCGATACACCTTCCGCCAAATTATAGCCGATTACATTTTCCAGGACATTCGTATAACGGGAAAAACTCCAGAAATAAACTCCGGCAGCACGATTGCCAAAAAGCTGCGTGAATGAGCTATCAGTGCCAATCCAGTTGCCAATGACTTCGGTGCTATCTGCATTTATCATCGTGACTCCATCCAGATTTCCACCGATAAAATTGTACATCACCTGGTTTCCGTTGCTACCGTCCTGCATGGAGACACCTGCAGCATGATTGCCAATTGTGTCTGTTTCAGCCTGATTTATCCCGATCAAATTGTTCATGACCTGATTGTGTGATGAGCCGGTAATGAACACGCCAAATCGTGTATTGCCGGAAATGACATTACCAAGACTATCTTCTTCCGAACCGACAAGCGTTTCGCTGGCGCCAACAGTCAAAACAATACCATCGTAATTTCCGGCAGCAGTTTCGCCCCGATGATCGGTGCCGATTAAACATTCGGATATGATTGTTCCGCTTGCACCACTAACAAGGATGCCAGCATTTTGGAAATGCTGAATATTCATTCCATAAATAGAAATGTCATCAGCCGCTACTAACAACCCGGATTTGCGACCTTCGGTTAATGAGCCATCCAACACAATTTCCGGCCCATCCGGATTAATATCACCAGCAACATTTTCCTGTGACCAACCATCGATGCTCATTCCCATATCTTCCAACGCCGGTAGCTCGGTAGCAGGTTTGATCCGCCAAATACCAATATCCGCTTCATATCCGGGATCGCTTATCGGGATAGCAAATGTAATCTCGTTACTCTCCGGAGTCATATTCGCCTGTTCAATCACCCAACGTAATGAGCCTTCGCCACTATTATTCGTGTTTGTGACAACCATCCCCTCGCCGGTTCCTGATCCGATTATAACATCGCCATTCGAAATCGTATTAATTGTCATGGCCTGTCCGTTTATATCACTCACTTGCACATTCTGTAATTCCAGTGTTGCGCCGCCATTGGCTTGAGTAGCAAATTCAACTGATGCAAGCGTCCCACTTCCAATCGGTCCAGCGTTCACTCCCAACGTGGCGCCGCCGAAGGTAACTTTTCCGGGATTTGTGCTGTTGTCCACATCCGGGCCGACAGGTATTACCGTACGACCGGTACTGCTCAAAAAAGCGCCCATTGTTGCAGAGTTGGCATGCAGTACATTTGTATCGTACACCATATCAAACTGAAACGCGCCAAGATTGCTGACATTTTCAATAAATACATCAACTGAAATTATTTGGCTCGATTCTGCTGTCTGCGTGGCCGGATCGATTCGAACAATCAGATTTTGAGCACGAAGTGATTGTATCATAAAAATTGGCATTAGCATAACAAGCGTAATTACAAAAACCATTATCTTTATTTTCATTCAGACCTCCAGGTGAGTAATAACTGAAACAGCATGATAGAATCAATGAGAACCGTTACATTTTTAATTATCCCATCAAGTTCATTATCTTTATAGAATACGAATTTGACGGATCGAATGGCTTTAAGCCGACAAAGAGCGTCGGCTTAAAGCGATGAAACGTCTCTGCTAAAGGGATGCGGCCCAAATAATGATTGAACTAACCCGCGCAAAAAACGCGCGGGAAGCTCATCATCGCTTTAGACAGATCAGTTTAGATTAATTTTAAAAAAATCCGTTTTAATCCGTCACATCCGTTCGATCCGTGTTCTATTTTTTTAAATTTGCCTATCTATGATTCACACTTGAGTACCGGCCGTACGTTCCTTATTTAAGCAGCAACATTTTACGTGTCGACTTAAATGCCCCGGCATTCAAAGTATAAATATATATGCCCGATGGCACGCGTTCTCCGGCTTCATTCAGTCCATTCCATTGTATGGTGTATGTGTCCGGCGCTTTAGTTTCATTTACCAGTTTTCGTACAAGCTGTCCCTGCATATTGAAAATATTTAATGAAACAAACGAACTTGCAGGCAGGTCAAATCGGATAAATGTCGTGGGATTAAACGGATTGGGATAGTTTTGTTGTAACACAAATCCATCCGGAATTAGCTGATCACCGCTCCAATCGGTGTAATCCGCATCGACTGCGCCTACTTGAAGCTGATTGCCGTTAATATCCGTTAAAATGATATTCGCTATTTCAATCGGGGTGGAATTAGTCACGTTTCCGTCGAAATAAACCGTTACCAGTGTGCCGACGCCATCCGGGCCGTTTTGGTTTCCATAGCTGAACGCGCCAATCGTGTATCGGTTTTTAGCTGCATCTTTTGCCGGACCAAGAGTGATTACTTTATTTTCGGTGCTCGACAGAAATCCACCCAATTCAACATTTAAAACCTTAACGTTTTTCTGCTGCGATACCACATCAAACTGGAATGCGCCAAGATCGTGGACATTCGCAACGAACATTGTTAACGAAGGATATTTATCTGGCGACGACGGTTTATTCGCTGCAATTCGTACTGCAACGAATCGGTCATCCGATGGCTTCACCACACTGCTACCAAAGTTGGACATACCATTCAATGGCAGCGGCTTATTCCACCACGAGGCAATCAATTGTACATCAATAATATCAACATCGCCATCGCCCTGTCCTTCATTATCAACATCATAGACTTCGTCATAATTTGGATCGCCAACCTTTGTGTTCCAGTGCGCTGCTACAAGCTGCACGTCAATAATATCAATATCCTGGTCCCCATCGACATCCGCCCAGAACCGGGTCGTGACATTAATTTCGCCGTCTTCATCTACTACAGCAATCTGAGAGCCTTTGGTATCGCTGATTTTCACATTTTTCAGATCAATCGGTGACATCCCTTCAGCCATTGGTGTCCATGAAATTGTGGCTAACACACCACTACCGTTTGGGCCGGCTTGTGCGCCCAGACTGGCAGATCCAAACACCACCGATCCGATTGAATTATTAATGTCCGGGCCAACCGGAATCACCGATCGACCGGTACTGCCAAGAAAATCACCCGCGGCTACATCGGATGCCTGAGCAACCTGCAAAACGACGCCATCATAGTCAATCTCAAATTCAAAACTACCTAAATCTGTAATGCCATCCAACACAACATTAACGGAAGCCGGATGCCCGACGCGCATCTCGCTCACAGGGGGATCAAACCGAATAACTGGCATATCAGACGAGAACATAATAGCAAACTCGCTTAAGTGACTGACAGTGCCGCAGATGATATTTGCATTTACATCAAGCGATGTAGTAATATCTGTCCACTGTCCCGGTGGATTTTCGTATACCTGGAGTTTCAGGGCTGCTTCCTGAGCGGGCGTCATACCAGCATCATTATAAGGGATACAAATTTCCACGTTACCGGAAAATGATGCTGTTGTTTCGATATCATAATAAACCGGCGATCCGGACGGTACAACCTGAAATCCCCCGGGTGGCGGCGTGCCATTTGATGTGGTGGACACAGTCGTGTTCCCAGCGCCCGTTACATTATCGAATGTAATTTCCACACCACTTCCGGGATTGACTGTTACATTCGTACCGGTTGGTGTATTGTTTGATGGACCGGATGCAGGCGTAGGCACGACCTCATCCAGATAGACTCCACCTTCATAGATTCCCGCCAAATGCCCCCATACGTACACCATCACCTGCTTCACCACATAATTCGAAGGAAACGTCGATATACCTGACCAATCAAAACTCAATGAATTCCAAACGGCATTATTGTCACCAAAAGTGTCGTAACTAAGTTCCTGGGCAGTGCCGTTATAAAAATAACGGTCTTTTGCCTGATCGTTATCGTAAACCCGTACATACAAATTGGCATAAATTTTTGAATACCCCATACAATCGGCAATTCGTATGGTATATCCACTGGCTGACTGCCATGTTGCGTTGCTGGTTAAATCCGGCGATTTCATTTGCATAATCCAAAAAGTACCACTCAGGCCACCAGTAATTCCATGCCCGTTAAGTGTACCGATACTAAACGAACCATCATTATTTGCCGGGTCCAGTCCCGGAGGATTGGGATAATTGACATCACCTTTCCAGATAGAAAAGAAATTCGATGATACGGGACCTCCACCGCCGTCTCCATATGGACCGGAAACTGTCCAACCCTGTACCGTGCCATCATCAAAATTAAATGTGCCTACTGGTGATGAAATTGTAAAATAAGCGTTGCTCAAGTCGTAAAGCGTATGGTCGGAAGCTCGCTGGACTCGGACGACGCAAATTGTTGATTTATAATTATTGGGAATAGTCCACATGAAGGAGCCGTCGTTATCAGTGCCTGGCGCTAAAATTAACCAATACGTTGCCCCCCAACCGTCAAAACTGATTGAAATTTGTATCGGATCCGAAAAGCCAGAGCTGTTCCATTTTATTTCATGCTGTGTTCCCGCCTGCCAGTTTTCGCCGCCATTAGGGGATATAAGTGTTATTGTTTGCGCCGGCATTATTGAGGCGAATGCCAGCACCACTGAAGCTATCATAAGAAACGTGTATCCCGTTTTTTTCATAATAATTCTCCCATAAAAAATAAAATGTTTCACGCGATTTACGTGTTGTTCCAATATTACGATTGGAATTTGTAAATTACATAAAACCTATTGGGAAAATTTAAATAAATTTGATGGTACGGGCGTTGCTGTCGATTAATTTAATTAGTGATCCTTTGAAAAGGTTTTCCTCCAGCGATTTGCAAAAATGAGTCAGCTATCTTATATTACTATTGTCAACAAATATAAGCTAAAACCACAGGAGGATCGCCATGTTATATGCAGGTAATGATTTACACAAGCATTATCTCGTGATTTCTGTGATTAACTAACATGGGCACGAGCTATCATCAAATTGTATCAACAATGATTCAAAGTCACTCATCAGTTATTTTATTCAGTATAGCAAGCCAATCAAAGTAGTAATCGAAGCGACTCTAAACTGGTACTGGATCGTTGATTTATTAGATGAGTTAGGATACGAAATTGTCTTGGCACATCCAAGACGTTTACGGACGATATTCGATACAAAATATGTTGATTATAAGATTAGCAGTAACACATTAGTTCAGCTGAAATATGTTCATAATCATTTAAATTATTAGCATCGCTGGACAATACCCAATTACGCTCGTTAAAATTTAATGCGTTTGTAAATGAAAATTCTTCATTTTTCATGGGTCTTCGTTCAGGCGCTAATTCGACTCTATCACATTAAGAAAAAATTAATAGATTTTACTCTGAATTCTATAAAACAAGTGTCATTCTCGCATGCTTTTAGCGGGAATCCGGCAGTGGACTCCCGATAAAAGCCCTGCCTGTCTTCCATAAAACAAGAAGACACAGGACACAGCAATCGGGAGTGACAAAAACGGTAATGTGTCAAAGTAGAACTAAATAATAGAATTCAATACGAATGAGCGATGCATTGCAAATTGAAAAAGGCAATTTCATCGCAATTTTCTGTGGGAGTTCTTTTCAGTAGGCTAAATAAAAGTCATTTTTATTTATGAACTATTTCCAGGATTTGTAATGAAGATATAAAAAGGTTTCCTCAATACTGAAGATGTTTAATTTAATCATCATCAATGCCATTCATACCATATTTTTTGATTCGATAACGCATCGTTTCCCGGCTTAGTTTCAATAGCCGGGCGGCTTTGGAAACATTGCCTTTGGCGATATCCATCACTTGACGGATAACTGCTTTTTCCAACTCTTCAAACGATATACCATGCGACGGGATATTGATTTCCAGCTTATCCACAGCATTGACGCGAACCGGATAATTTTTCACAATATGACCGGCGCCGAGATTCAAATCATCCGGATCGACGACTGACGTCTCATTTAGCAACACCGCTCGTTCAACACGATTTTTCAGTTCACGTACGTTGCCAGGCCAGGGGTATCGTAACAACATTTCTTTCGATTGTTCTGAAAAACCGCGCACATTTCTCCCATGCTCCTTGTTGGCGAGTACGCGAAAATGTTCCGCCAGCATAATAATATCTATATCACGTTCGCGTAATGGTGGGACTTTGATTGTGATGACATCGAGCCGGTAATACAAATCTTCCCGAAACAATTGCTTTTGTACAAGGTCAAACAAGTCACGATTAGTGGCTGCAACAATCCGTATGGTAACTCTAATATTCTCCACGCCTCCAACTCGGCGAAATACTTGTTCGTCGAGAACCTTCAGTAGTTTGGCCTGAAGTTGAATATTCAAGTCGCCGATTTCATCAAGGAAGAACGAACCGCCATCGGCCAATTCCAGCAACCCGCGTTTCATTTGTTTGGCGTCGGTGTACGCGCCTTTCTCGTATCCAAACAGCTCAGTCTCCAGTAAATTATCCGGCAACGTGGTACAGTTAATTTCCACAAATGGTTCGCTCGCATTGGCGCTGGCATTATGAATTGCACGGGCCACAAGCTCTTTCCCGGTGCCACTTTCACCAAGTATTAATACGGTAGCATTTGGTGAGTGAGCAACTTTTTCGATATTATCGTACAGCTTTTTCATCGCTGCACACTGGCCAAGAATATTGTAATAATTTTTCAGGGTGCTTGATTCCATACCGAAGGATAAAAATGGTTCGTCAGGCAAATATGCTGGAAAATTAATTGACGGACGTGCCTGATAAGATATAATTATCGGCTTCGGCCGCGGAATTGTTAGCCGCATTGGATGATCATGACTAACTTGATGTATGCCCAATCGAAGCAGATTCTTTTTACGGTTTACCATTTTAAGAAAATAATTTAATTCCTGCACCTATTATTCGTGAATTATCGGGCTCAATAAATCAAATGAATCCACACACATTGCTTCCCAATATTGTGAACCGAGAAAAACGATTCAGTCACTTTCAACTCATCTTCAAGTTGCTTTAGAAAATCATCGCGTTGGGGATGTGCTGATTCAATTTTTGCTTTGCCGGTATGGTAGTAATAACGTACTAATGAAGCGGTCTCAGCAATGATTTTTTGCGATGCCGGTAACATTCCGAATCCATGGACTGAAAACAACTGATCATGTGAGATACCGATATGGACACCCTGGGAATCTATCATGCAGATTGCCGGAATGGAAAACGGTTCCCCCGGGAATGTGCGCTTGTTTCCGGCTTTGTCCACCGGCGTAAAACTGAAACTGTATTGTTGCCCCGGTTCAAGCAATTTGCCATCGTTACTGCGGCCATCCCATACGATTGTTGATGGTGGGTCACCTTCTCCGGTCATCGTGCAGAAGACTGCTCCGGTTCCGGACAATATTTTAAAATCCCAATTGCGAATGTTTTTAAAATTAACTTGAAATTCCTTCACCGTTCCTGCTTGAATCGCTGCTAAATTTGTTGCCGGAAGCTGCAGTCTAGGTGGTTCTTTCAGTACAGCTTGATTCATCTGCGGATCAGCTTGAATAGACGACCAATCAATACGCTCAGGTATCTGGACAACATCACTGTAATCCGGATGCAAAATAAACGGGAATTTTTCCTCTTCGGTTGGTCCCTGATATGCTGCCTCCACAACAATATCGGATAAACCGTTTGAACTGTCAGGCTTCGCAGTTTTGGAATTCGTCGTTGCGGCACATAGCGCCACAGGCAGGCTCAATATCATAGAAATAATTATATATTTGTACATGGTAACTCCCTTTTTGATATGCTTTCTAAAATCCAGTCATGCGTTTATAGTACATTAAACTCAATGATTAAATCACAAACTGAAATGTTATCACACCAGTCTGATCAAAGCGTTTATCGAGATTACCAAGCGCTACAAATTGCCATGTTCTCAACGCCTCAATCACCACCCGATCCCATTCACGGGATCCACTGGTGCGTTCCACGATGATGTTTTCCTTTATCTTACCGTTTTCCATAACTGTAAACCGCAATGAAATTGTTGCACCAACACCCTGGCGTTGAGCCCAGACAGGAAACGCTGGTACTTTTTTACTAATTATTTGGCGATTCGCTAGCTGACCGGAAATAAATGTTTGAGTCTGTTTTAATAGATCAAAACTCTTTTCACGCGCAATCGGCGCTACCGTTTGTTGTTGTGGTGGTTGCGATTCGAAGGTACGATTCAAATCAGTTTTTTGAGAATCATTTAATGATAACCATGCCGGTTGTGTCGATGCCGGTTGAAATCGTGCACCTTTTGTTGATGTTGATGCCAGTTGAATTTTTCGTTCCGGCTGCAAATCAATTTTCTTTGGTACGTGAATGCGATCATCATCGCGTGTGCCCTTTGCCGGTGATATTTTTAGTACATCGTTTGATGAATTCAAACTAATTTTGCATGCCGGTTTATTGTCCATTTTTATTGGCACCTGTTTTCGTTGCATATCAAACCGTTTTTGGCTATCCATTGCCAATGCCAATTTTGGAGTTTCTGATTCAACCGGCGTTGATACAACGGGCGCTTCATTTTTGACTTCAACCTGTTTTGACCGCTGCCAGAATTTTCGTTCTTTTTTCACTTCAACCGGCTTCTCCGGCACAGCAGTCAGATCAATGAATTCAATTTGCCGAATGGGTGGCTCTTCTGAAATTTCTTTACCAGCGACATGCAACAGAGCAATACTAACCCCAACATGAATCAACACCGACAGGAAAAATCCACTGGTGAGTCGCCGGGATTCCTTTTTCAACATGCTGCAACAGGCCGACCTGTATTTTATTAATACATTAAACCGATCTGCGCACCATATGTTTTTCATTTTATAATTCATGTGTATTATCCTCATCGTCAATTACACTTTGTCCCGATTTCGTTGTAGTGTAGCAATCGCCAGTTGCTGAGCGCCGGCGCTTTTAGCAATTGCCAATAAATTGAGGATCATTTTGTGTTCCACCATCCGGTCAGCCTGAATAACGACCAAACGGTTGGGATATTTGTTCACCTGTGCGGTCAACGCCTTGGTCAGCTCGCCCATGGTGATACTTTGATCATTCAGGGCAAGCTGACCTTCACGGTTACAGGAGATAAGGATTTTCGCTTCGGTTCCGGCTTCGATTGTCTTAGCGCTGGGCAACTCGATGTCCATATCGGCGGCAGTCATCATCATAGGGGATGTTACCATAAATACAATAACGAGAATCAATGCTACGCCGATAAGTGGAGTTATATCAACTTTACTAATGGGTTCGTTCATGATTGGGCTCCTGATATTTCACATTATGAATTACACTTTTTCAGATTTGGGAAATAATAATGTATTATTTTTGATCTGGATTTATTCTAAGTCCAAAGTGATTTTCAGATTTTCATTTTTGAACTTTCCCTTACCTTCGGCCTTCCTTCAAAAGAATGGAATGAAGGTCAAATCTGAAAACCACCTTATTTAGAGTATAAATAACGAAATCATTTATTTTCTTCGAATGATTGAAAGTTGTTTGGCACCACACTGTTTGGCCATATCAAGCATCGCAACCACTTTATCGTGCAACACCGAACCATCAGCACTAATGATGACAATCTTGTCCCGACTGGCTGTTAACAATGTTTGCAATGAATCCGCAAATTGGGATTCCGCAATCACTGCACCATTCAGTTCGATGTGCTGTTCGGCGGTCAGATTAATTTCAGCCTTAATGTCTGATGCTTCATTGTCGCTCGTCGCTTGTTTCATCGCGGGCGATGATACGCTAATTGCCGATTGCATGACCATCGGATATGACACCATAAAAATTATTACCAGCGTCAGCGATACATCAATGAGCGATGTCAGGTTTATTTCCGTTAATCCCCGTTGTTGTTGGGGCGATTTATTCATTTTCATTTTCATCGGGCACTCCGTTGTTGGAAGTGAAACGTGAAAGGTGAAATGTCAAATGGAGATTGGTTTGGGGTTGATGCTGCGCCATTAAATTGGTGACTATGTCGGCGCGCATCACATCCCCCTGATTTCGCCTGCGGCAAAATCGTCCCCCTTCAATGAAAGGGGAATATTCAATCCTGCAGCGCTTGCGGCAGCAGGATTGAATAAGGGAGATGCTGATCCCATAGATGTGTTCAAAAAAATTCATTCAATCACCCGTTTCACGTTTGACGTTTGACCTTTTACCTCAAAATTACCCTGCATACCCTACCAATACCAACACCTTCTTGCTAATTGCTTCAATTTCTGTCATGACAACCCCTACCTTTCGCAGAAACATATTATAGAACACCACAGCCGGCACGGCCACAACCAGCCCGGCGGCAGTGGTAATTAATGCTTCAGCAATACCGGACGAAATGACAGCCGGTCCTGCAGAAGCCGATGTCGACAACGCATGAAATGCCTGAATGATGCCAATCACAGTACCGAACAAACCGATCAACGGGGCGATGTTTCCCAACGTTCCCAACACATTCAAATGCTTCTCCAGTTTTGTGCGTTGCTCCATAGCCACGGCGTCCATTATTTCTGCAGCGGCTTTGGGACTGTTTTTCGATTCTACGAGCCCACTTTTTACGACAGCAGCAATCGGCGCGAGTGATGTGTTACAAATGGTAATTGCGCTCTCCAGACTTTCATTTTTCAAGGCATCGCGCACTTTCATGAAAAACTGATCGGCATTGATCGACGTTTGCTTCATAAACAACCAGCGTTCGAAGACAAATCCCAATACCATCACAGAGCATCCCATTAAAATCATCATGGTGACGCTGGACCGAATCGTTTCGAGAATGTTAAGTTCCATGGTGTATCTCCTGTAAGTGAAAGGTGAATGTGTTTAAAGCAACCGGACATCGTACCCAGCGTCTCGCTGGGTGCGTTTATTCTGCGGCTCTGCCGCTATTAGAGTTCTTTTTGAAGACCATCTCAATGCTTGGGGCTGTATCAAAAGTCAAAATTCGTATAATTTCTTCATGCTAAGCGAAGTCGAAGCATATTATTTTATCGTAAGTTATCATCCTTCGACTACGCTCAGAATGAAGCTTGACATGACTTTTGATACAGCCGCAAAACACCACGCTACCAGTCAGAGCCTGGTAACGATAATCGATAGTAGCTATCTCTTCAGCACCTGTAACCGCTCCCTGGCAGCGGATATCCAACATTCGTCGGCTGTGCTGTTCGCCAGCATTTCATACGATTTGATGGCCTTTTCATGATCCCCCGCATTTTCATAAATCGAAGCCAACTGCGCGATTGCACTGAGCCGATAATAATCATCCGCGGATCCGTTTTTAATCGCCCATTGAAATGCGCGAATAGCTTCCTGATATTTATTTAGTGACATGTTCATATTCCCCAGCCGAAACGCGGCTTCTACAGCAATTGCCGTCTCTTTGCAGGTCATCAACTCCTGACACATCGTGATAGCCGACTGGACCTGATCGATTTCGGACATTAACGTCGCCAATTGCAATTGGACCTGGTTCCGGTTGGCAACATCCGGATACTGCTGCAAGAATCCCTGCAAGTACTCAATCGCCTTCGATTTCTGATTCAGGCGATCATAGCACATCCCGATATTTTGCATGGCCGAAGCCAGAAACTCGGATTTCGGATATTGCCGTTCCAGTGTCGTGAACTGATCAAGCGCCGACAGATAGCTTTCCTGATTGAAGTAACCGATTCCCAGCAAATAATAGGCTTCCGGCACCAGTGTGCTGTTCGGGAAATACTGAATGAAGCGCCGTAGTTCCTGATTGGCAGCATCATACTGTTCCTGAGCCATTTGTGCCTTGGCCAGAGAGAACTGAGCGTCCATTGCATAGGACGTGTTCGGATATAATGTTACAATTTCCTTGAATGCCACCACCGATTCCGCATATTGGCCATCTGTGAATAGTTGCCCGGCGATGCGGAATCGTGCATCCGCAGCTAAATCGGAATTGGCTGCCTGCTCCACAACTTTTGCCAAAGCCTCACTGGCCGCATCAGTCTGGCCGAGTTGGAAATAACACAACTGCATACCTTCGAGCGCATCCTTGTTGCCGTCGTGCGTGGGAAACATGGTGAGATAGGAGTTATATCGTTCAATCGCGATTTCATAGTGACCTGCGTTGTAGGCGCCTTGCGCCATTCGCAAACTGCTTTCCGCAGCCAGAGTGTTTGTCGGATAATGTTCCAGAATATACCCGAACGCACTGTCGGCCTCGGCAAAATAGTTCGCCTGAAAATAAGTATCCGCCGCTTTGAATTTAGCTTCAGGGGCGTATTCCGATTCCGGATACTGCGCCACCAATTTTTCCCAATACTCAATCGCCTGATTGTAGTACTGTAGCCGGTACAGACTTTCAGCCACACGAAACATGGATTTTTCGATTAAAGGTTGATTGCCAGCAACTCCTTCCGAATCCACATCGATCGGGTACTGCCGAATGGCTTCTTCATAGCGTTGCGCATGATACAATGCAGTCGCCAATCCATAGCGTGCGAGTAACTTGCTAGCACCAGACACCCGATAATTGACAGTTTCAAAACGAACAATGGCAGAATCGATGGCTTGCGTTTGCAACGCACACCAGGCCTGACCGATCTGCGCCTTTTCACTGATATCATCCGGTGTGTTGGACTGTGCACGTTCATAAGCCTGCATGGCGACATCATAATGTTTAAGAAAATAGGCCGCATCGGCCAACATCAATTGAACGCCACGTTGCCACACGCTGCGATGGTCGGCGGAATCACTCGCAGCGATCATATTGCTGCTATGGATGATTTTCTGATAATTTCCGGTTTCAAAATCCTGTTTCAATAATTCGAATAACGCAGCGTGAAAAATATCATCATTCGATTGCGCCTGAACGATCGCCTTCAGGAAATA
This sequence comes from Candidatus Zhuqueibacterota bacterium, assembly GCA_016931935.1. Lineage (GTDB taxonomy): Bacteria > Zhuqueibacterota > Zhuqueibacteria > Thermofontimicrobiales > Thiofontviventaceae > Thiofontivivens. The sequence goes on from JAFGDW010000145.1 coordinate 41,855, forward strand.
CGCGCGTGTCGAAGCATTCTCCTGCATCGCCAACATGAAATTTGCTGCGGGCATCAGATCATCTTTTGGGAATAATGCGAGAAACTGCCGCAAACTATTCATCGCAGCAATAGTATCCCCTTTTGCTAACTCAGCCAAACCGGCCTTCATTTTTGCCACTGGCGCTAGCGGAGAGCGCAGATTGATTGCCGCCAATGTGTGAAATTTATGAATCGCCTGTTGCGCTTTATCGGGATCGATCTGTCCCATTCGCGCAAGACATTCGCCTTCCATATACTGAAATGCACCGGCATGTTGTGGCGATACGGGGAAACGGAACTCTGCCAGCGCATCATTATACTGCATCAGGTTGAGATAGGCCCAACCAAGCCGGAAGTGGACGACCGCCGCGTAACGGGTTTGCGGGAAATATTGCAGCAAGCGATTGTACTCAGAACGTGCCGCCAGCCAGTCCCCTGCGCGCATAAACACTTCCGCTGCCTGAAATAGTGCATTTTCAGCAGCCGGCGTATTTGGATACAAATCGTGTAACTTTTTATAAATACTGACGGCCATCATCTGGTTGTCCTGCTGATCGTATGCCTGTGCCAGCGTTTGAAGCGCGTTAACACTGGTAGCGCCGTCGAGTAAATTAATGGCGCGATCGGCATCGTGACGAACCAATGCGGCCATGGCCTGCATCGTGAGCACACGTTCATCGGTTTGATAAACAGAATTCGCTTCGACTGCCTGCAATGTTAGCGAGTCACACATCGCCCAATCATTCTTTTGTACTGCACACCAGGCTAATATCACCCGCGCTTCAACCGGATTGAATGGATCTTCCAGATTGGATATAATCCGTTTTAGCAATGTGGTTGCCGCCTCGATGTTTTGTTCCTGCAAGTACAGTTTGGCGTCTCGCAGCAACGCTTCGTTTATCATGGTTATCGGAAATTCTCGTTTGCTGTGATAAATTTGTTCCAGCGTATTATGCGCATCCCGACATTTATCCATTTTGATGAATAGATCAGCAGCCAGCATGGCAGCGCGGCCAAACATAACCGGATCATCGGCATCTTTCATGACGATTTTACATTGCTGCAAAGCTTGTTCGAATGTGCCAGTTTGTTCGGATAATTTTACAGCAGCAGTCCAGCTATCCCAAATTTTTGGATATGAATCGCCGGCGAGAACTATAGCAGTTCCAGTGAAAAATAACGTCAGCATTACAGCAACCCAACGCATATCGTTCCGTCGCAGAGCGACGGAATGCAGCCGGGACGGTCTCCGTCCAGCATACAGACCGATTAAAGTAGCATGTTTACTTATTGCTTCACATAACGCAACGCAGAGCGTTGCTGCTACATTCCGATCCCGACGCATCGGGACGGAGCGATGCTTATTTAACAATCCCATAATAATCTCCTTATCTCCGTGTCTCCCCATCTCCTTGTCTCCCACTCTCCATCACCAAGCCATTATTTCACAACCTCATTCAATCCCAGCGATCCCTCCGGACCACGCGTATCAATCGTCACCAGACCACCCTCGTTTGTTAAATTCTTACCGTTAATGGTAACTACTTCAAACCGATAATTGAAATTGCCATCTTCAACTAAAATTCCGCGATTATCACGTCCGTCCCAGATAATTTCTTCGGGAATTGCGCCATCAGCCGTGAAATGACGAATAATGTCTCCCGTTGTATTCAGAATACTGAATTCCCAACGTGCAATCGGCTGCCGGCTCTTGGCATGCAATTTGATGTGCGACAGATTAATTTCTCCGGTCGGGGAAAACACATCCGGGCTGGCGATAGCATTGATACCGAAACCACCAAATGTATATTTCACGGCAAAGCGATGATTGTAACCCAGGTCGTTCACACTACTGCTGCTGTAATCCACGCCATAATCCTGAAATGAGAATCCGAGACCAAACGTGAAGCGGCCATTTTCCATGCCCGTGCGCAACGCCAATCGATTAATAGGCAGGTACTCGACGCCAATGTCAAGTGTCATTTTGCCCCAGCCGACGATTTGCCCGACATCCGTGCTCAGCATCAATTGATTATTGAGTAGCGGTACGGCAACACCCATGCGCATCTGCATCGGGTATTTCTGTGCCTGTTCGACAAGCGTTACATTCGGCATCAACGCATTAGTAATCGCCATGCCTATTTCGAACCGGTCAAATAACCGGCGCTTCACACCCAGATCGATGCCGTGGCCAATACCGGATACATTCATTATTTTCTGAGACACAAGCTTGTAGCTGCCACCCACAGAAAAGCCATAACCGACTTCTTTGGCCCACGACAGTAGAAACGCCATGTCCATCATTTTGAATTGGCCAACATTTTCGTTCAACACCGTGCGTTGCTCAAATTCACCGGATGACAACGCTAGCACTCCAAATCCGATATTCCCGAATTGTTCAGTCGGGGCTACAGCGGCGAAATAGTCAAAATTGGTGTCCATAAACAGTTGGGAATGGGTCAGGTATAGCTGGAATTTTTCCTGGGCGCAAATACCCGCAGGGTTCCAGTAGATCGCCGACGCGTCGTTTGCCAACGCAGTGTAAGCCTTGCCCATGCCAAGCGCACGTGCGCCAACGCCCATATGCAGGTAAGCGCCGGGCATCCCGGCCAGGCCGTCCTGCGCGTCTGCATGATTCACACAAGTCAGCAGGAGAATCAGCAGCATTGTCAGTTTCACATTCGTCATCCGCATAATCATGTACCTCGCTTTTCTAATTCATTGGTGTCTTTTTCGTACTCAATAAATCATATGTTATGATTAAAATGTGGTCACCCTATAAAACATCCCCTTAAATCCCCCTTCAAAGGGGGATGTCCTGCAAGTAGTATTAATTTTTCTACAATTTACCATCTTCAATTACCTCAACACCGCAATCTTCCGTTTTGCATCCATAATTTTGCGTCCATTGGCCTCGGCGCGAGCAACCAGGATGTAACCACCGTTCCCAACCATCTTGCCGCGATCATTCGTGCCGTTCCAGGTAATCGAATTTGGATGACTGCTGTTGGCCCGGCCACGAGCGCCTTCTGCACCCGCGTTGATATGGCGTGACCACACCAGATTCCCGAACAAATCGTATATCCGCAAGCTGACGTCGGCATCTTCGGCCAAATAGTAATCGATGGTGGTGACATCTGATTCCACACCAAACGGATTGGGATAATTGAGCGGCACACCGTTCGGTTGGGAAGACGGCGTCAGGTTGATGACTATTTCCATGTCAACAAACAGTGAATCGATCGACAACCGCACGATGTTGGATTCTGTGGTACGGCCAGCGGTGAATTCAAACCGGATGGTACCGCTGCTGTCGGAAACCACACTGGTTTGCGCCAACGTGCCAAACCCTTCAACAAGCTGTAATGCAACTTCCTCACCAGCGACCGGATTATCGGTGCCATCCTTCAATACCGAGGTCAACGTGCATTTTTCCAGGGCGCGCAGCTCTTTGGCTTTTTCAGGGATTTCAATGGTTTTCACGCGACCGGCAATCACATCAATGGGATCTGAGTAAGCAATGTCATTCCCAAGATCATCGAATACCTCAAACCGAATCGAGCCGACCTGATTCATCACTTCCTTAACTGTACGTTTTCCGGTCTGCAAATTGAACGATGGCAACGACAACTCACCGGCTTCTTCATTCATGTTATCTGATTTGACCGCATTCACATAAACCAGTTGATTGGCACTCGCAACCGTTTCGCCGATGCCATTGCGGAAATAGACAGTTAGATTGAATTCTTCACCGGCAATAATGTCTTCAGCGGGCAGTTCAATTTCATAATGCAATCCACCAACAATCACTTCCACCACCGTTTCATTCACTGTCTGGATCGCTGTATTGGTCTGGTTGGTAGCGCGCAACACCTGATTGCCGCCCTGAGACAATGTCACACTAAATTGTGCCTGTCCTGCTATCAACAGTGTGTCAGGGGGATAGATTATGGCGTTCTGATCAGTGGCAAACATGCTGACACGGTCGGCGGGCGCATTGGTGACCAGATTCCAGTAATCATCCACAGCTACGACATTCACATCGAATGCCAGGCCCGAGGTTTGCGCAATCGCCTTGCCAGCGCGTCCCGGCGTGTTCAATGAACTTTCTTCAGTATCGCCCGGGAGCAATGTTTCGCCGGGCATCAATAGTACAAGCTGGCTGAACGTTGCGGCAGCGATATTCACCGTATCGCTCCACGCATTGCTCAACGAATCCGCATCCATAAATCGAGCGCCAATGCGATGTGAGCGAGCAGCACGGAAATTAATGGGGATAGCAGCCTGCCCCTGTGTCAATGTATACTGAAATTCATGTACAGCAAATGAATCACTGGTCGTCAGCACAATCGTTGAATCCACATCCGTACGAATGTTCCACCAGGCATCCACCGCGCGGACATTTACTGTCACAGCATTTCCGGCAATAGATGACTGCGGTTCACCTTTGCGAGCGTTTCCGACGCCCGGGGTCGCAGTTTCTCCGGGGAGAAGCACCTGCAAACCTGCAAGTGTGTCCGGCACAATTTTGAATGTATTGGAGAAACCGGTGTGCGTATTCGGCGCTGGTACATAATCCGCAGCGTATAGTATCACGGCTGAATCGGATTTGGTCACAGCAATTTCACCTGTCCATGTTCCATTGGCAAGCGTGACGCCGGTTTGAGTGATTGTCCCGTTTCCTGTAGAGGCGGAGATGATAATATCCCCTTCGAAATCCACAACCGGATAGTTATATTGATTGAAAGCATCAATACGGATAGTGAACGGACGACCAGCTACAAATTCGCTGTCGATTGTGGAAAAGACAAAGTGATGAATCTGACCGGACTGGGCATAAAACGTGGTGGATGTATCCGGCTGTATTGAAAGCTTCGAACTGGACACGATAATGCGATGATGCCCTTCTGTCAACAACGTCATCGAATATGTGGTTGTTGATTTTGTTTGAATAGTGTCCGCCGGTACATCCGCCAGCTTATCGGTTGAAGCGAAGTAGATTGGCAAGCTATCCGGTATTACCGTATTCCACCAGACGTCCGTCGTATTGACGCGTACTTGAAACGGCACGCCAATCACCTGGGCAGCAGGTGTGCCCTGACGTCCTGTACCAATACCCGGCTGAGCCGTCTCACCATCAAGAATCACCTGAAGGCGGGCTAACGGACCCGGTACCAGAGTAAACGGATTGCTGTTGCCGCGCACCACATCGGCAAAATCATGAATGTTCAAATGCACACTCTGCGCCGACTTTGTCAATCGAACACTGCCTTGCCACATTCCGTTCACAAACTCAATGTCGCTTCCGATCATCGTTCCGGGACCGGTGGAAACTGTCATGCTGGCAGCTTCGTTATAGGAATCAACAATACTGCCACTGCCATCCACAGCGCGAACGACGATACGAATCGAATCACCAGCCGTTTGCGGGCTGTTGATCGGATCGAACACAAAGCTGGCCACCGAACCGGTAATCACGCGGATTAGCGACGACGTACTCGATGAAATTTGCTCACCCGATTTATAATGCGCAGTGATGGTCCAATAACCGGGTGATGAAAATCGCATGTCAGAGAATGTAACAGTTCCGGTCTGCAAGGCGGCATCGAGCGGTAAATTCGCCTGAGTATCGGTGGAGGTCAAGCCAATCGTACCGGTGGCTGCGGGAATCGGATTCCACCAGCTATCCACAGCGTTCACGATCACCACGAGTGCATCGCCAACAATTTGCGGACTCGCTTCACCGGATTTTCCGGGGGCAATTCCCGGCGTGCCGGTTTCGCCCGGTACCAGTACCTGCAATTGTGTAAATTCACCCGGCGTTACTTGAAATGCAGCGCTCTGGCCGGAATGCGGCGTGGCTGCAAAATCACGACACGTCAGTTTTACCTGTTCACCAGCGCGGCTAACAGTGACATTTCCCTTCCATTGGCCATTGGTGAACTCGATTTCTGTTGGAGAAATCGTACCCTCGCCGGTGCTCGATTGAATCCGCGCCCGCCCGTTAAATCCGGTAACCGGCGACCCGGCGACATCCATCGCAGCAATTGTAACGTTGAATGATTTTCCGGCTATTTGAGACTGAACCGCCTGAAATTCGAACCGATCCAGATTGCCCGGATTCACATTTAGCGTACTGCTCACTCCCTTGTGAATGGATGCATTGCTGACATCTTCCGCTGTCATGGAATGCGTACCGGCGCTGCCCATAATCACGGTGAATGTGGCCTTGCCATTCAACATGGAAGCGGCCTTTGGCAACAACGCCAGTGTATCGGTACAAACAATTTTTACACTATCGGTAATGCCCGCGACCAGGTTCCAGTGAGCATCCACCCCGTTGACCATTACATCGAACTGCGAACCAGTAAGTTGATCCAACACCGCGCCCGATTTTCCGGATTCCGTACCAGGGGCAGTTATCTCCCCGGGCAACAACACCTGAAGCCGTTCAAACGTACCAGCCACCACATTGAACTGTGCGCTTTCACCTTCATGGGGTGGACTGGCGCCATCACGGACATTGAGCACTACACCGTTACCGGCTTTCGTCAACACGATGTTACCAGTCCATTCACCTTTCACCAGGGGCCCGACCTGATTAGGAGTTACCGTTCCCTCAGCGGATGAAGCAGCAAGCGATACAGTCCCTGTGAAATTTGACACATTATTATCATTATCATCGCGGGCACGAATGGTAATTTCGATAGGCTCGCCGGCAGTGACCGTACCGCTAATACCTGTGATAGCAAAATGATCGAGATTCAATGGCAGCACAGTAATCAGCGGTGATTGTCCGGTTTGAACCTGAGGATTTGATTTATGGGTTACTGTCAAGGCATGGTCGCCATCACTATTGATGGTAACGCTGACGGTGTATGTTCCGGCGATTAATTGAATGCCTTCCGGGAGCGAAGCATTCGCATCTGTTGCGCTCAGATCAACAGAATCGGATGACAAAGTAACGATGTTCCAGTAGGAATCCACCGCGTTTAGCACTACAAAAAAAGGTTGACCGACATTTTGTGACGCTGGTGATCCAACGAATCCCGGAGCGATCCCCGGCGTTGCGATCAGACCGGGAACCAGAATTTGCATCCGAGCCAATTGACCAGCCACGACTGTAAATTCATTGCTGCTTCCGGAATGGACTGGGGATGCGCCATCGGTCACTGTTAAGTACACACCTTCGGCAGCTTTTTTGAAAATCACATCACCTGTCCAGACACCATTCAACAAATTAGCTGTCACCGGCATAATCGAGCCTTCTCCAGTGGATGCAGCCAGTGTCACGGCGCCGGCATAGGCTTGCACCGGATTATTCCGCGTGTCCACCGCCTGAATCGTGATCGAATGCGCTTGTCCGGCCACCACAGGGCCATTTATCGGTAGAATATTAAATTTGGCAATATTGCCCGGATTCACATTCAGTGTGCTGCTAATTCCCGGTGTGATTTCCGGCGCAGTTTGATTATAAGCAGTAATCGTATGGGAACCGATACTGTTCATCGTCACCAGCATCTGACGTGTGCCATTCACCAGTGATGCATCCGATGGCAAACCGGCGAGCTCGTCCGAGCTTTCCAGATGCACCACATCCATGCTGGATTGTACAACATTCCAGTGTGCATCGATGGCATTCACGCGCACCACAATTTCCGTTCCCGACATGATGCTGCTGCTTGATCCCGTCTTTCCCGGTGCAATGCCTGGCGTGCCGGTTTCCCCCGGGAGTAATACCTGGAGTTTTACTAACGCGCCCGCCACCACCTGGAATTGATTGCTAATTCCGGAATGGGATGGACTACCGCCATCGTTTACCTGTATTGAAACGTTTGTAGCGGCTTTGGTGAAAATCAGATCGCCGGTCCACTCGCCTTCGATGAATGGCCCAACTCGTTCAGGCAGGATTGTACCAGCCCCGGTTGAGGCAGAGATATTCACGTGACCATCGAATCCGTAGACGCGTTCACTCGTTCCCGTCTGTGCCTGCAGCGTCACTCGCACTGGTGATCCGGCTGCGATTGAACCGGAAATATTGCTCACCACAAAGTGGTCGAGATTTTGTGGCAGAATAGTGATCAGTGGTGTCTGTCCGTTTTGAATCGCGGGATTTGTCAGGTGAAATGCTGACACCGTGAATTCGCCTTCCGTGTTCATCGCCACAGTAACACTCCGCGATCCGTTGATCAAGCGACTGCTGGCTGGCAACGAAGCGTGGATGTCCGTTGCTGACACGCCGAATGAGTCGTTCGCGCTTGATACAGGATTCCAGTAGGAGTCGACACCATTCACTGTGACGCTGAACAGTTTTCCCAGGTTTTGCGCTTCCGGACTGCCGATATAACCTGGTATTTTTCCCGGCGTGGCGGTTTGCCCTGGTGCCAACACCTGGAGTTTTGTTATTGGGCCGGCTAATACCGTAAATTCATTGCTGTTGCCGGTGTGTTCGGGGCTGCCACTATCGGTCACATGGATGGAAACACCATCGGCGGCCTTGGTGACATAACCATTGCCCGACCATGCACCGTTAATGAGATTGGCCGTTGCCGGCGAGAAGGTTCCGTTTCCGGTTGATGCGGATAAAGAAATTGATCCCGAGAAATCGGAAACCGGATTCCCCAGTTGATCGACTGCAGTCACGATCATCCCGAATGGTGTACCCGCGGTTTTCGGACCATTGATTGCGTTGATCACAAAATGGTCAACATTACCGGGATTCACACGAATGGCGCTGCTGATGCCAGATGACACAGAGGGATTAGTAACGTCTTCAGCCGTTACCGTTTGCAGGCCGTTCGTATTCAATGTTACCTGAAATTGCCGTGTGCCGTTTATCAACGACGCATCGTTGGGCAATTCCGCTTCAGGATCACTGCTTTCCAGGTGAATCACATCCGGCGTCGATGATACCACATTCCACCATGCATCCACCGAATTCACACGTATCGTAATTGGTGTGCCAGCGAGAATTTCCTGAACTGCGCCAGATTTTCCCGGAGCAAGACCAGGCGTCGCTGATTCACCGGGCATCAATACTTGCAACTTTGTGCTGGCTCCCGGCTGTACCTGAAACGAGTTGCTTGTGCCGGCATGCGGCGGTTGCAACCGGTCTTCAACCTCAATTGCTGTACTTTGCGAGGCCTTTGTGATCGTAATGTTGCCCGTCCACTGGCCATTTGACATGTAAATATCGGTTGGTGAGAACGTACCTTCGCCTGTTCTCACCGAGATGTCAATCGCGCCATTATAATCGTTTACCGGATTCCCGGCGGCATCTTTGGCAGAAATTGTTATTGAAAATGCCGAACCAGCAGTTCGGGGCGATGAAATCGGCGCAATCACGAAATGATCCACGCCCTGCGCAATCACCGTTATATCGGAACTGGTGCTCGAAGCGATCGAGTGATCACTCATATCGATCGCAGTTACAGTTTTCTGACCAAACGATTTCAACTTGACTGCCAACGTCACCCGGCCATCACTCATTGCCTTTGTTGGTGGTAAGACAGCCTGATTATCACTCGAAGTAAGTGAAATTGTATGGTAGATATTCGTACGGGGATTGAAATAATCGTCTGTCGCGTATACATCAATGTAAAATTCAGTATTTGCTTGTTGATTGAGTGCAACACCAGATTTTCCGGTTGTGCTTCCGGGTAACGACGTTTCACCGGGAACAATGGTCAGGAGTTTGCTGAATTCACGCGGCTGAGCACAAAACCGATTACTTTCGCCATCGATACCGTTGGCTTCAGCGCTCACCCACGCATCGCCTGTGACGCCCCAGCCTTTGGTCTTCTTACCGGCGCGGTAAATTTTGATCGTACCCTTCCAGCGGCCATCGACTAATTGCACGGTTTCAGGGTAAATGCGTCCGACACCATAATCGGTCGTTTCTGAAAGGTTCACGCTACCACTGTAATTATACAGTCGATTTCCCTGTGAATCACGCGCTGTCACTTCCACATTTTTAATACTGTTCCCAACCGTTACTTCGCCGGGATATGCCCAGTACGGACTGCCAATATCGGAAATGGTAAAATAACTCAAATTTAGCACCGACACTGGCGGCGAGGTAACACCATTCACTGATGGATTGGAATTATCATGCGCGCTGATGGCCTGGGAACCCGACGAATTCAGCGTAATCGTCAACATTGCGGAACCGTTCACCAGGTTCAGCGGCAACGGTAACGACGCGTAAGGATCACTGGATGAAATCGAAATTTGATCTGAAATAGAGACTTTATTCCAGCTATCATCCACAGCATTGACAGTAATTATGAAAGGAATGCCAAGCGTTTGATCGCCCGGCGTCCCGGTATAACCACCACCTGTCCCGGGGGCGGCAGTCATACCGGGGAGTAAAATTTGGAGCTTTGTAGCTTGCGCCTGAACAGCGCCCGCCAATACCAGCATCATAGCGATGGTCAAACCAATGACCATAGCTATCCGCTTTCGTACTAACAACTGAGCTCTCTCATTGTTCATAGCAAATCCTCCGACTGACATCACGTGTAACACATATTTTATTCTTATTTTTCTTCTATCAAATCAACACGTATCACAATTGAAAGAACATGTAAAAATTCAATCCCTCCTCACGCAAACAGAGTGCCATTTTGTGATCAATATCACAAACCAACGATTTGATCATTTGTTTTCCCGGAAGTTAACTGATAAATATTTTGTCATCGATGTCAATTTTGATACGGAAATTTGCATACAGCTAATTGGGGATTTCAACCAAATTGCAGCAAATGAACCAAATTTCTAAGCGGCAAAATAGAAGAATTCGCTATTTTGTCAGGTCGAATGCATGACTCAATATCAATTCTAACTTTTAATAAATTAAACTGAAATGTCTCATTCACCATTTAGAATTGTGAATCAGAAAAATTGTGTAAATTTTAAAATCGGGGGAAATCAACCAATGTGGCGCCTGAAATGAAAAGGATAGAATTCCATATTACACTTGAAACGATCATATTTTTTGGCTCCATTATAAGGATGATATTCAAAAACAAGCTGGCTGCTTTTAGCTTTTCGTAAACGACCAAAGGCTAAAAGCCAATAGCGAACCGAAAACAGTGGCTAACGAAAGAAATTGACGGTTGCTTAATCGATGGTTGCGAGTAGTATAATTTTAATTTTTCCACACATAGTAATTTCAGACATCATCGTAAATTAAATTAAAGTGAATAAAAACAATGAAAATACCTTCTCAAGTAAAACTGTGCATTTTTACTTTTCGGA